>NZ_JBSFDB010000013.1:0-239580 GCF_053593695.1 Streptomyces sp. NPDC002144 | reverse complement strand
AACATCTCCTTCGGCCTCAACCCGGCCGCCCGCATCCTGCTCAACTCGGTCTTCCTCGACGAGTGCGTCAAGGCCGGGCTGGACTCGGCGATCGTCCACGCGTCGAAGATCCTGCCGATCGCCCGCTTCAGCGAGGAAGAGGTCCAGACGGCCCTCGACCTCATCTACGACCGCCGCAGTGAGGGCTACGACCCCCTCCAGAAGCTCATGCAGCTGTTCGAGGGCGCCACCGCGAAGTCCCTGAAGGCGGGCAAGGCCGAGGAGCTGGCCGCGCTCTCGCTGGAGGAGCGCCTCAAGCGCCGCATCATCGACGGGGAGAAGAACGGCCTGGAGGCCGACCTGGACGCGGCCCTTCAGGACCGCCCCGCCCTCGACATCGTCAACGACACCCTCCTGGACGGCATGAAGGTGGTGGGTGAGCTGTTCGGCTCGGGGCAGATGCAGCTGCCGTTCGTGCTGCAGTCCGCCGAGGTGATGAAGACCGCGGTGGCCTACCTCGAACCCCACATGGAGAAGGTGGAGGGCGAGGAGGCCGGCAAGGGCACGATCGTGCTGGCCACGGTGCGCGGGGACGTGCACGACATCGGCAAGAACCTGGTCGACATCATCCTGTCCAACAACGGCTACAACGTGGTCAATCTGGGGATCAAGCAGCCGGTATCGGCGATCCTGGAGGCGGCCGCGGAGCACAAGGCGGATGTGATCGGCATGTCCGGGCTGCTGGTGAAGTCCACGGTGATCATGAAGGAGAACCTGGAGGAGCTCAACCAGCGGGGCCTGGCCGCCGACTACCCGGTCATCCTGGGCGGTGCCGCGCTGACGCGGGCGTATGTGGAGCAGGACCTGCACGAGATCTACCAGGGCGAGGTGCGCTACGCCCGGGACGCGTTCGAGGGCCTGCGGCTGATGGACGCCCTGATCGGTGTCAAGCGGGGGGTGCCGGGGGCGCGGCTGCCGGAGCTGAAGCAGCGCCGGGTGCGGGCCACCCCGGCCGGCGAGGTCGACGAGCAGCCGGTGGAGGGCAACGTCCGCTCCGACGTCGCCACCGACAACCCCATCCCGGAGCCGCCGTTCTTCGGCACCCGCGTCGTCAAGGGCATCCAGCTCAAGGAGTACGCCAGCTGGCTCGACGAGGGCGCGCTGTTCAAGGGCCAGTGGGGCCTCAAGCAGGCCCGCACCGGCGAGGGGCCCTCGTACGAGGAACTCGTCGAGACCGACGGCCGGCCGCGGCTGCGCGGGCTGCTGGACCGGCTGCAGACCGAGAACCTTCTCGAGGCCGCCGTGGTCTACGGCTACTTCCCCTGCGTCTCCAAGGACGACGACCTGATCATCCTGGACGAGCACGGCAACGAGCGCACCCGCTTCACCTTCCCGCGCCAGCGCCGTGGCCGCCGCCTCTGTCTCGCGGACTTCTTCCGTCCGCAGGAGGCGGGGGAGACGGACGTCGTCGGGCTGCAGGTCGTCACCGTCGGGTCCAGGATCGGCGAGGAGACCGCGAAGCTCTTCGAGGCCAACTCCTACCGCGACTACCTGGAACTGCACGGTCTGTCCGTGCAGCTGGCCGAGGCGCTCGCCGAGTACTGGCACGCGCGGGTGCGTTCGGAGCTGGGCTTCTCCGGTGAGGACCCGAGCGACATCGAGGACATGTTCGCCCTGAAGTACCGTGGCGCCCGGTTCTCGCTCGGCTACGGAGCGTGCCCGAACCTGGAGGACCGCGCCAAGATCGCCGACCTGCTCGAACCGGAACGCATCGGCGTCCGCCTGTCCGAGGAGTTCCAGCTGCACCCCGAGCAGTCCACGGACGCCATCGTGATCCACCACCCCGAGGCGAAGTACTTCAACGCCCGCTGAGGGGCGACGCGGGGGAGGCACCCCGAAAGGGGCCGCCTGAGGGCGCATCGACGCACCTCAGGGCGGCCCCCGGCGGTAGTGACGGTGTGCCCTGGACCACGACGGTTAAACGAGGCGCTTCCGCCGCGAGAGACGTACACTGGTCGGTCCACTGCAGGCCGGTTCCCCGCGCGGGAACCGGCCTGATCGTCCCTCAAGGAGGTGCGCCCGGATGACCAGTACGGTCCCCGCGCTCGGAACCCGTACGGCCGAAGGCTCAGCCCTGCAGGCCGTGCTCCTCGACATGGACGGCACCCTGGTGGACACCGAGGGTTTCTGGTGGGACGTGGAGGTGGAGATCTTCGCGCGCCTCGGCCACGTCCTCGACGACTCCTGGCGCCATGTCGTGGTCGGCGGTCCCATGACCCGCAGCGCGGGGTTCCTGATCGAGGCCACCGGTGCGGACATCGAGCTCGCCGAGCTCACGGTCCTGCTCAACCAGGGCTTCGAGGACCGCATCGACCGCGCTCTGCCGCTGATGCCGGGCGCCGCGAGACTCCTCGCCGAACTCTCCGAGTACGAGATCCCGACCGCCCTGGTCTCCGCCTCCCACCGGCGCATCATCGACCGGGTGCTCACCTCGCTCGGGCCGCACCACTTCGCCCTGTCGGTGGCCGGCGACGAGGTCCCGCGGACCAAGCCGCACCCCGACCCGTATCTGACCGCGGCGGCCGGGCTCGGCGTGGATCCGGCCAGATGCGCGGTCGTCGAGGACACCGCGACCGGCGTCGCCGCGGCCGAGGCCGCGGGCTGCCATGTCGTGGTGGTGCCCTCCGTGGCACCGATCGCCCCCGCCGTCCGCAGAACCGTCGTGGGCTCCCTGGAAGAGGTCGACTTGGCATTTCTCCGGGGTCTGATCACCGGCTGATGACGGAAAGGGAATTCGCCTTCCGGCGGATGACCGAATTCCAGTACTGTTGCCGCCCGTTGGATATGTGAGGTTCCCCACTTGCACGGGGGTCGACAGTCACGGTCGGTTGTGCAGGTTGCCCCTGTTTTCCATGATCAGGGGTGCCTTTGTGTCCTGATTGATGGAAGGCTGCACTAATCCTTCCCCCGAAGGGTTTTCGGTCTGTCCACACCCGGTTTCACTGCGTGATGGCGTCTCAACTCCGGTGGCTGCGGGTCCCCGTGCAGGTGCGGACTAATCTCGTCGCGAGAACCTCGCCCCTACCCCCGTGTTCCGCCGCGACACCCCTGCATGCCGGATACACGGACCTGAACAGCTCTGGAGAATCACGAGCATGAACCGCAAGACAATGGTGCTGCCTGCCGTCGTCGGCCTGCTGGCGCCCGTGCTCGCCGCCTGCGGAGGGTCCGGCAGCGGCAGTGGGGGCGGTGACGCCATCGTCGTCGGCACCACGGACCGGTTCACCGTGACCAAGGCCGCGCCGGCGCCGCTGGATCCGGCGTACGCGTACGACGTCGGCACCTGGAACATCCTGCGCCAGACCGTGCAGACGCTGATGATCCAGCCCAAGGGCGAGGGTGACCCGGTGCCCGAGGCCGCCCAGAAGTGCGGCTTCACCGACAGCGGCAACGAGCGCTACGCGTGCACCCTGCGCGACGGCCTCAAGTTCGCCAACGGCGACAAGATCACCGCGGCCGACGTGAAGTACTCCATCGACCGCGCCCGCGCCATCAAGGCCGACTCCGGCGTCTCCGCCCTGCTGAACACCATCGACACCGTCGAGACGCAGGGCGACAACGAGGTCATCTTCCACCTCAGGACCGCCGACGCCACCTTCCCGTACAAGCTGTCGACCCCGGTCGCCGGCATCGTCAACCCGGACGACTACGAGAAGAACAAGCTGCGCGACGGCTTCGACGTCGACGGCTCCGGCCCGTACACCCTGTCGGCCGACGTCAAGGACAACGCGATCGTCAAGGCCACGTTCACCAAGAACCCCAACTACAAGGGGACCCTCAAGGTGAACAACTCCAAGGTCGACATGGTCTCCTACGACGACGCCTCCGCCATGGGCACCGCCCTGGACAAGGGTGACATCGACGTCATGACCCGCACGATGTCTCCCGACCTGATCCAGAAGCTGTCGGCCGGCACCAACAGCAGCGAGGACCTGGTCGAGATGTCCGGCCTGGAGATCCGCTACCTCGCCTTCAACACGAACGCGCCCTCCGTGAAGAGCAAGGCCGTCCGCCAGGCGATGGCCCAGCTGATCAACCGCGGCGAGCTCGTCTCCAAGGTCTACGGCACCCAGGCCGACCCCCTGTACTCGCTGGTCGCGGCCGGCGTCACCGGCCACTCCAACTCGTTCTTCAACAAGTACGGCGAGCCGAGCGTCCCCAAGGCCAAGTCCCTGCTGATCAAGGCCGGCATCAACACCCCGGTCAAGCTGACGCTGCACTACACGACCGACCACTACGGTTCGGCCACTGCCAAGGAATTCCAGATCCTGCAGAAGCAGCTCAACGACAGCGGTCTGTTCGACGTCAGCATCCAGGGCGCCAAGTGGGACGACTTCGTCCCGGCCGAACGCAAGGGCGAGTACGACGTCTGGGGCATGGGCTGGTTCCCGGACTTCCCGGACCCCGACAACTACCTGGCGCCGTTCCTCGACACGGACAACTTCCTGAAGCTGCCGTACAAGAACAGCAGGATCATCAACACCCTGATCCCGGACTCCCGCCGCGAGGCCGACCGCATCGCCGCCGGCGATGACCTCACGACGATCCAGGACATCGTCGCCGACGACGTGCCGATCCTTCCGCTGTGGCAGGGCAAGCAGTACGTCGCCGCCCGCGACGACGTCACGGGTACCGCCTACGCGCTCAACTCCTCCTCCACCCTTCAGCTCTGGGAGCTCGGCCGGGGCACCAGCAACTGACCTCCCTGTGCCCGGGGCTCGGGGACGGCGGCCCCGGGTTTCCGACAACCGACGACAAGGCACCCGCTGTGAAGATGCGCAACCAGTGGCCGGTCCTGCCCGTAGTGGCGGGGCTGGCCTCCGGCCTTTTGACCGGCTGCGGCACGGAGGACGGCGACTCCGGGGGAACCGGCTCCTCGGTGGTGATGGGGATGTCCGACGACGTCCTCGCCACCGACCCCGCCTCCGGCTACGACCCCGGCTCCTGGCTGCTGTTCAACAACGTCTTCCAGTCGCTGCTCAGCTTCCCCAACGGCGGCACGGAACCCGAGCCGGAGGCCGCCAAGTCCTGCTCGTTCACCGACGCGTCGACCAAGGTCTACCAGTGCACGCTCAGGGACGGCCTGAAGTTCAGCAACGGTGACGAACTCACCTCCCAGGACGTCAAGTTCTCCTTCGACCGCACGTTGAAGATCAACGACGCGGCCGGTCCCGCGATCATGTTCCCCATGCTGGACAAGGTCGAGGCACCGGACGCCAAGACGGTCGTCTTCCGGCTGAAGGTCCCCGACGCCACCTTCCCGAGCAAGATCGCATCCGGCGCGGGCTCCATCGTCGACCACCGGCAGTACGACGGCGACAAGCTGCGCAAGGACGACAAGGCGGTCGGCTCCGGCCCCTACAAGCTGGACTCCTTCAGCGACGACAAGGCCGTCTTCTCGGTCAACGAGAACTACAAGGGCACCGCGAAGGCCAAGAACTCCGGAGTGACCCTGAAGTTCTTCCACGGCGACCAGTCCGCCCTGAAGAAGGCCCTCCAGGACGACGGGGTCGACATCGCCTACCGGGGTCTGACCGCGAACGACATCGCCGACCTCCAGAACGCCGGCAACGGCTCCAAGGCCGAGGTCGTCGAGGGCAGCAGCGCCGAGGTCCAGCACCTGGTCTTCAACATGCACGACCCGGTCGCCGGAAAGCTCGGCGTCCGCAAGGCCATCGCCTACCTGCTCGACCGCGACGCCCTCATCAAGGACGTCTACCAGGGTACCGCCACCCCGCTGTACTCGATCATCCCGGCGGGCATCGCGGGCCACAACACGGCCTTCTTCGACACCTACGGCGCCAGCCCCTCACGCGCCAAGGCCGCCGCCGCGCTCGCGGCCGACAACATCAGCGGCAAGGTCGCACTGACCCTCTGGTCCACCCCGTCGCGCTACGGCCCGGCCACCGACCAGGAACTCAAGGAGATCGCCCGGCAGCTCAACGCCAGCGGGCTGTTCGCCGCCACCGTGAAATCCGTCGCCTTCGACCAGTACGAGAAGGACATCGCGGCCGGCAAGTACGGCGTGTACGTGAAGGGCTGGGTCCCCGACTACCCCGACGCCGACAACTTCACCGCGCCCTTCTTCGGCAAGGGCAACGTGCTGGGCAACAACTACAGCAACACCACCATCACCAGCACCCTCATCCCGCGCACCGCCGCCGAGAGCGACCGCGCCGCGACCGACGCCGACTACGGCAAGCTGCAGGACATCGTCGCCGACCAGCTCCCGGTCCTCCCGGTCTGGCAGGCCAAGCAGTACGCCGTCACCCGGGAGAACGTCTACGGCCTGGAGTACTGCCTCGACGCGTCCACGGTCTTCCGCTTCTGGGAACTCAGCAAGGGCTGACAGCCGGACACACGAAGGGGGCCCCTCGCGACGGCGAGCGGCCCCCTTCGTCGTACGGCCTTGTGCTGCGCGCTTCTGCCGCGCGCTTCTACCGAGGCTTCTACTGGGCGCCGGGGCGCACCAGCCCGCTCTCGTACGCGTACACCGCGGCCTGCACCCGGTCGCGCAGCCCCAGCTTCGTCAGGACGTGGCCCACGTGCGTCTTCACGGTCGTCTCGCTGACGAACAGGTCCGCCGCGATCTCCGCGTTGGACAGCCCGCGCGCCACCAGCTTCAGCACCTCCACCTCGCGCTCGGTGAGCGTGTGCAGTGTGTCCGGCACGGGCTCGTCGCCGGAGGGCAGGTGCGTCGCGTACTTGTCGAGCAGCCGCCGGGTGATGCTCGGCGCCAGCATGGCCTCGCCCGCGGCCACCACCCGGATCGCCTGGACGAGCTCATTGGCCGGCGCGTCCTTCAGCAGGAAGCCGCTGGCTCCCGCGCGCAGGGCCTCCACCACGTACTCGTCGAGATCGAAGGTGGTCAGCACCAGTACCTTCGCCGGGCCGTCCCGCCCGGGGCCGGTGATCTGCCGGGTCGCCTCCACTCCGTCCATCCGGGGCATCCGGATGTCCATCAGGACCACGTCGGGCTGCAGTGCCCGCACCTGGTCGAGGGCCTGGAGGCCGTCTCCGGCCTCGCCGACGACCGCGAGGTCCTGCTCCGCCTCCAGGATCATCCGGAAGCCGGTACGCAGCAGCGGCTGGTCGTCGACCAGTAGGACGCGGATGGCCACGTAACTCTCCTTCGCTAGTCCGGCCCCATTCTGCCCTGCGCGACGTCGACGGACCTGACCGCCCTCACCGGCAGCGGATACGGCGGGGGAGTGCCGCCGAACTCCGGGCAGTGGGTCTGGTGGTCGCACCAGCCGCACAGCTTGGTGGGACGCGGCCGCCAGTCGCCGGACTCCGTCGCCTGCCGGATCGCCTCCCACAGCGCGAGCAGCTTGCGCTCGACGCGCTCCAGGTCGGCGAGGACGGGGTCGTACGTCAGGACGTCGCCGCTGCCCAGGTACACCAGCTGCAGCCGACGCGGGACGACCCGCTTCAGGCGCCACACCACCAGGGCGTAGAACTTCATCTGGAACAGGGCGCCTTCGGCGTACTCGGGGCGGGGTGCCTTGCCCGTCTTGTAGTCGACGATCCGCACCTCGCCGGTGGGGGCCACGTCCACGCGGTCGATGATCCCGCGCAGCCGCAGCCCCGAGTCCAGCTCCGCCTCGACGAACAACTCCCGCTCGGCGGGCTCCAGCCGGGTCGGGTCCTCCAGCGTGAACCAGCGCTCCACCAGCTGCTCGGCCTCGCCCAGCCAGCGCGCGAGGCGCTCCCCGCCGGGATCGTCCTCGAACAGCTCCACCACCTCGGGCCGGTTCTCCCTCAGCCGGTCCCACTGGCCGGGGACCAGCGCCTTGGCCCGCGGCGCGGTCCGCTCCCCGGCGGGCGCGTCGAACAGCCGCTCCAGCACCGCATGCACGAGCGTTCCGCGCGTCGCCGCCTCACTCGGCTTCTCGGGCAGCCGGTCGATCACCCGGAACCGGTAGAGCAGGGGGCACTGCATGAAGTCACTGGCACGCGAGGGGGAGAGGCTGGCGGGGGGTACGGCGACGGGTGGGAGGGCAGCGGCTGCGCCGAGGTCGCCGGGTGTGCTCACGGTGCCCTCGACCGAGGCGTCAGCCCCGTCAGCGCCTGTGTCCTGGGCGTCTGCGATCGCGGGGATGTCTGTCACCGCTGCCTCGTCCCGGTCTGTCCCAGCCGTTTGCGGCTCCCTTTCCGCTACCGCGTCCCTCGTCGCTTCAGGCTCACTTACTGCTGCCGTCGCCGTGTCGTCCCCCGAAGAAGCGGTCGGCTCCAGCAGCGTCTCCGCCCCCGTCGCCGTGCCCGTCTCGGCCTCCGGCACCGCGACAGCCACCGGCTCCCCGGCCGCCGCCTGCGGATCCGGTTGTGCGGCGGCTTCGCCCCTGGCCTCCGCCGCGCCCTCCGTACTCGTCTCCATGACCCCAGACCATACGGCCCGCCACTGACAGTGACCCAGCCGCCGCGGGGACGGCGGCGACCGGCGGGGAAACACGGGGGGTGCCGGGGCGGAACGTGCCGCGACGGCCGCATACCATCGACCCGAGACCCTTCCGCCGTGCAGGCGCGGAAGACGCTTCTAACGAGGGGACATCGTGGACCAGAGCGGCGGGAGCGGGCCGCGGCCCGGCACCGACGAGCCGGCCGAGCACCACGCAGGGCCTGCGGCCCCGGCCACCCCCTCATCCACCCCGACCGACCGGCCCGCCACGACGAGGAAACCGGCCGAGGGGGACCCGCGGATGGGCAACAGCACGGAGACATCGCCGACCGAGGAACAGGACGGGACCCACGCGGAGAGCCGCGCCACCGACGGCAGCGACGGCGGTGTGGATCCGCGTGCGCTCACCGAGGAAGAGGGCAGCGGGTCCTCGGAGAGCGGGCCCGAGGCCGGTGACAGCGCGAAGTCCCCGGCGGGGGACGGCGACGGCGCCTCCCCGCACGGCGCTGGCGCCCCTGACGGGCCGAAGCCCCCCGCTGAAGCCCCCCACGCCACCGGCGACCAGGACCACGTACCCGGTCACCGCACCGACCGCCCCGACCACGGCCCGGACACCCACCCCGACCGTGCCGTCGCCCACGGCGGCGTCAAGAACCCTCCGCCGCAGCGGCCCGAGTCCCCCCGGGGCGGGCTCCTCATGGGCCGTCCGTTCGGTGTGCCCGTCTACGTCGCCCCCAGCTGGTTCCTCGTGGCCGCGCTGATCACCTGGGTGTTCGGTGGACAACTCGACCGGGTTCTGCCCGAACTCGGCGCCGCCCGCTACCTCGTCTCCCTCTTCTTCGCCGTCGCCTTCTACGCCTCCGTCCTCGTCCACGAACTCGCCCACACCGTCGCCGCCCTCCGCTTCAAGCTCCCCGTCCGCCGCATCCAGCTCCAGTTCTTCGGCGGCGTCTCCGAGATCGAGAAGGAGGCCGAGACCCCCGGCCGGGAGTTCGTGCTGGCCTTCGTGGGGCCCCTGCTCTCCCTCGTCCTCGCCGGGATCTTCTACGTCGCCCTGCAGCCCGTCGAGCCCGGCACCGTCCCCGGCGTCCTGCTGGCCGGCCTGATGATCTCCAACCTCATCGTGGCCGTCTTCAACCTCCTGCCCGGCCTCCCCCTGGACGGCGGCCGTATGCTCCGCGCCGTCGTCTGGAAGATCACCGGCAAACCCATGAGCGGCACCATCGCGGCCGCCTGGGTCGGCCGCGCGCTCGCCGTCTCCGTACTGATCGGCCTCCCGCTGCTCACCCAGTCCGGCGCGCTCGGCTCCACCGCCGAGGACAGCGTCGGCATGGACACCGTCACCGACGCCCTGCTCGCCGCGATCCTCGCCGCGATCATCTGGACCGGCGCCGGCAACAGCCTCCGTATGGCCCGCCTGCGGGAGCACCTCCCGGAGCTGCGCGCCCGCAACCTCACCCGGCGCGCCGTCCCCGTGGAGACCGACACCCCCCTCTCCGAGGCCCTGCGCCGCGCCAACGCCGCCGGCGCCCGCGCCCTGGTCGTCGTCGACTCCGACGGCGCCCCCCTCTCCCTGGTCCGCGAGGCCGCCATCGTCGGCGTACCGGAACACCGCCGCCCCTGGGTCGCGGTCAGCGGCCTCGCCCAGGAGCTCACCGACGGCATGCGCGTCTCGGCGGAACTGGCGGGCGAGGACCTGCTGGACGCCCTGCGCGCGACCCCCGCCACCGAATACCTGGTCGTGGAGGAGACCGGCGAGATCTACGGCGTGCTGTCGGCGGCGGACGTGGAGCGCGCCTTCGTGAAGGCGATGGCCCGACCGTCCTAGTGGTCGGCTGCCTCCCCAAACCCCGGTAGGCTGTTCACATGTCCGAACCGACCGGTGCCGCCCGCAGGCGCGGGCCCTTCAAGGTCGGGGACCAGGTTCAGCTGACCGACCCCAAGGGCCGCCACTACACGTTCACGCTCGAGGACGGGAAGAACTTCCACACCCACAAGGGTTCCTTCCCGCACGACGAACTGATCGGCGCTCCCGAGGGCAGCGTTGTCCGCACCACCGGTAACGTCGCCTACCTCGCGCTGCGCCCCCTGCTCCCCGACTACGTCCTGTCCATGCCCCGCGGGGCCGCCGTCGTCTACCCCAAGGACGCCGGGCAGATCCTCGCCTTCGCGGACATCTTCCCCGGCGCCCGCGTCGTGGAGGCCGGCGTCGGCTCCGGCTCGCTCAGCAGCTTCCTGCTGCGCGCCATCGGCGACCAGGGCATGCTGCACAGCTACGAGCGCCGCGAGGACTTCGCCGAGATCGCCCAGCAGAACGTCGAGCGCTACTTCGGCGGCCCGCACCCCGCCTGGCAGCTCACCGTCGGCGACCTCCAGGACAACCTGTCCGACAGCGACGTCGACCGCGTGATCCTCGACATGCTCGCCCCCTGGGAGTGCCTGGAGGCCGTCTCCAAGGCACTGGTCCCCGGCGGCATCCTGTGCTGCTACGTCGCCACCACCACCCAGCTCGCCCGGACCGTCGAGTCCATCCGCGAGATCGGCTCCTTCAACGAGCCGACCGCCTGGGAGACGATGATCCGCAACTGGCACATCGAGGGCCTGGCCGTCCGCCCCGACCACCGGATGATCGGCCACACCGGCTTCCTGCTCACCGCCCGCCGCCTCGCCGACGGTGTCGAGCCCCCCATGCGCCGTCGCCGGCCCGCCAAGGGCGCCTACGGCGAGGACTACGCCGGACCCAACGCCGAAGGCGGCGGCCGCTGACGCGACCGCGTACCGCAGTCAACGTGTCGGCGCTGCGGCGGAGTTCCCCGGAAACCGTACGGAACTACGCCGCAGCGCCTTTTGATTGACACCCCGCCACAAACCGTACGATCCGGGCACCCCCGTGTTCGTCACCCCGGACCCCGGCGTTCCACCGCACTGTGACGTGTGGCACGATGCAGGCCACTCCCACCGGCACAGCCCTCCCAGGAGACGCTCGTAGTGCAGCAATCCGCCGTTCCGGAACTCGCGCACACCCAGACCCGCCCGATCCACTGGGTCGCCACCGCCGCGGCCGTCGCCGGAGTGATGGCGCTCTCCTCGCTCCTGCAGTCCAACCCGGCCACGGCGGCCCAGCCGGCCGGCCCGCGCACCAGGGCCGCGCACACGGCCACCGCGCCCGGTACGGCGGGACTGGACTTCCCGATCACCTGCGGTCCGGTCAAGGAGGTCGTACGGAAGAAGGCCAGCGGGGACCTGGACGGCGACGGCAACCCCGAGACCGTCGCGGTCGTGCACTGCGACGCCCCCATGGGCACCCCGCCCGACGGCGTCTACGTCATCACACGCGCCTCCGACGGCAAGCCCCGCGTGGTCGCCACCCTCCTCGCCCCCAAGACCGGCGACACGGTGAGTGACTTCGCCGTACGCGACGGAGCCGTCACCGCGACCGTCTTCGGCTACTCCTCCGACGACGTGCCCCGCTGCTGCCCCGACATCACCGACCACGTGAAGTGGCAGTGGAAGAACGGCTCGTTCGTGCGCTCGACACCTGCCGGTACCCACAGCGTCTGAGGGCCCGCTACCCGCGCATGTGAGAAATCAGACAGTCGTAACGGCTCGTACCCGTTACATCACTCAGCGTCCGGACCGTAGACCTCGACCCGGTCCGAAACCCGGCGGACATGAATGCACTCACCCGGACATTCCTTCGCCGAATCCACGACATCCGTGAGAAGCGGCAACGGCACGGGCGTTGTGGCTCCGGGCGCCTGCAACAGCTCGTCACCAGCGCCCTTCACATAGGCCAGACCGTCGATGTCCAGCTCGAACACCTCGGGCGCGTACTGCGCACAGATGCCGTCACCGGTACACAGGTCCTGGTCGATCCAGACCTCCAGTTCCCCGCCGTCGGCCACGGCCTCCTGCTGCACGCTCATCTCTCCTGCCGTTTACAAGTCGAGCGGACGGGAATCCGGCCAGCTCTGACGGGTGTTGAACACTGTGACCCTACCTCCGGCAGCTTTCCAATCATGTTCGGTGGGTATTCCCCTGGCGTGAGGGAGAGCGCAAGGGTGAAGATCGGACACACCCCTACCGTCTTTGTGATCTAGGGGTTTCAATCGACACCCACCCAGGTAGGGTCTGGAAGCGTCCAGCTCCCCTTGGAGGAGGTGAGGACCGTGGCAGCCCACGACGACGACATGAACCGCGGCATCCGCCCGGGACGCGGGTCCGACGACCCGGCCGGGCAGATTGCCTACCTTGAGCAGGAGATCGCCGTCCTGCGACGCAAGCTCGCCGACTCTCCGCGACACACGAGGATTCTCGAAGAGCGGATCGTCGAGCTGCAGACCAACCTGGCCGGCGTGTCCGCCCAGAACGAGCGACTCGCCAACACGCTCCGTGAGGCCCGCGACCAGATCGTGGCCCTCAAGGAGGAGGTCGACCGGCTCGCACAGCCGCCGGCCGGCTTCGGAGTCTTCCTCGCAGCGAACGAGGACGGCACCGCCGACATCTTCACCGGCGGCCGCAAGCTCCGGGTGAACGTCAGCCCCAGCGTCGACCTCGAAGAGCTCCGACGCGGCCAGGAAGTGATGCTCAACGAAGCGCTCAACGTGGTCGAAGCCATGGAGTTCGAGCGCGTCGGGGACATCGTCACCCTCAAGGAGATCCTCGAGGACGGCGAGCGAGCCCTGGTGCTCGGGCACACCGACGAGGAACGGGTGGTACGGCTCGCCGAGCCGCTGCTGGACGTCACCATCCGCCCCGGCGACGCCCTGCTGCTCGAACCCCGATCCGGCTATGTCTACGAGATCGTTCCGAAGAGCGAGGTCGAGGAACTCGTCCTCGAAGAAGTACCCGACATCGGCTACGAGCAGATCGGCGGCCTCGGCGGCCAGATCGAGGCCATCCGCGACGCGGTCGAGCTGCCGTACCTCTACCCGGACCTGTTCAAGGAGCACGAACTGCGGCCGCCCAAGGGCGTGCTGCTGTACGGACCGCCCGGATGCGGCAAGACGCTCATCGCCAAGGCCGTCGCCAACTCGCTGGCCAAGAAGGTCGCCGAGGTCACCGGCCAGGCCCAGGGAAAGAGCTTCTTCCTCAACATCAAGGGCCCCGAGCTGCTGAACAAGTACGTCGGCGAGACCGAGCGGCAGATCCGCCTCGTCTTCCAGCGCGCCCGGGAGAAGGCCAGCGAGGGCACCCCCGTCATCGTCTTCTTCGACGAGATGGAATCCCTCTTCCGCACCCGCGGCTCCGGCGTCAGCTCGGACGTGGAGAACACCATCGTCCCCCAGCTGCTCGCCGAGATCGACGGTGTCGAAGGCCTGCAGAACGTGGTCGTCATCGGCGCCTCAAACCGCGAGGACATGATCGACCCCGCCATCCTGCGCCCCGGCCGCCTCGACGTGAAGATCAAGATCGAACGCCCCGACGCCGAGGCCGCCAAGGACATCTTCGGCAAGTACCTCACAGAACGCCTCCCGCTGCACGCCGACGACCTCGGCGAACACGGCGGCAGCAAGACGACCACCGTCGAAAGCATGATCCAGACGGCCGTCGAGCACATGTACGCGGAATCCGAGGAAAACCGCTTCCTGGAGGTCACCTACGCCAACGGTGACAAGGAAGTCCTCTACTTCAAGGACTTCAACTCCGGCGCCATGATCGAGAACATCGTCGGCCGCGCCAAGAAGATGGCGATCAAGGACTTCCTCGACCACAACCAGAAGGGCCTCCGCGTCTCCCACCTCCTCCAGGCATGCGTGGACGAGTTCAAGGAGAACGAGGACCTGCCCAACACCACCAACCCGGACGACTGGGCCAGGATCTCCGGAAAGAAGGGCGAGCGGATCGTCTACATCCGTACCCTCATCACCGGAAAGCAGGGCGCGGACACCGGACGCTCCATCGACACGGTGGCGAACACCGGTCAGTACCTGTAAACACAGGGCGGCTGCGGGTGCCCTCGACGGGGTACCCGCAGCCGACTGTTTTTCAGGCAACTAACCGGAACAAAGGCGAGCAAGGCAATGACGCAAATGATCTCCCCACCAGCGCAAAGCCGTTCTAGGCTCTTCGGTACCGCCGAGTCGCGCAGTGCGGGGACGGGCACCGCACACGCACCGGAGCGCCAGCGGTACTTGAGCGGCGTCCCCGACCGAGGGCGCCGCCGGGCAAGGAGGGCCGCATGACCGTACGGCGAGTAATGGGCATCGAGACGGAGTACGGCATCTCCGTCCCCGGCCACCCGAACGCCAATGCCATGCTCACCTCGTCCCAGATCGTCAACGCCTACGCGGCGGCGATGCACCGGGCCCGCCGGGCCCGCTGGGACTTCGAGGAGGAGAACCCGCTGCGCGACGCACGGGGCTTCGACCTCGCACGCGAGGCCGCCGACGCCAGCCAGCTCACCGACGAGGACATCGGCCTCGCCAACGTGATCCTCACCAACGGCGCACGACTCTACGTCGACCACGCACACCCCGAGTACAGCGCGCCCGAGGTCACCAACCCCCGCGACGCCGTCCTCTGGGACAAGGCCGGCGAACGGATCATGGCCGAGGCCGCCGAACGCGCGGCCCAGCTCCCCGGCGCCCAGCCGATCCACCTCTACAAGAACAACACCGACAACAAGGGCGCCTCCTACGGCACGCACGAGAACTACCTGATGAAGCGGGAAACCCCCTTCTCGGACATCGTGCGCCACCTCACGCCCTTCTTCGTCTCCCGCCAGGTCGTCACCGGCGCCGGCCGCGTCGGCATCGGCCAGGACGGCCACGAACACGGCTTCCAGCTCAGCCAGCGCGCCGACTACTTCGAGGTCGAGGTCGGCCTGGAGACCACGCTCAAGCGCCCCATCATCAACACCCGCGACGAGCCCCACGCGGACGCGGAGAAGTACCGCCGCCTGCACGTGATCATCGGCGACGCCAACCTCTCCGAGATCTCCACCTACCTCAAGCTGGGCACGACCGCCCTGGTCCTGTCCATGATCGAAGACGGCTTCATCGCCGTCGACCTGGCCGTGGACCAGCCCGTCCGCACCCTCCACCAGGTCTCCCACGACCCCACGCTCAAGCGCCTGGTCACTCTCCGCAGCGGCCGCACACTCACCGCGGTCCAGCTCCAGATGGAGTACTACGAGCTGTCCCGCAAGTACGTCGAGGAGCGCTTCGGAGCCGACGCGGACGAACAGACCAAGGACGTCCTGGCCCGCTGGGAGGACACCCTCAACCGCCTGGAGAACGACCCGATGAGCCTGGCCGGCGAACTGGACTGGGTCGCCAAGCGGGAGCTCATGGAGGGCTACCGGCGCCGTGACAGCCTCGACTGGGACGCCGCCAAGCTCCACCTCCTCGACCTGCAGTACGCCGACGTACGGGCCGAGAAGGGCCTGTACAACCGGCTGGCGGCCCGCGGACGCATCAAGCGGCTGCTGACCGAGGACGAGGTCGAACAGGCCCGCACGAAGCCGCCGGAGGACACCCGCGCCTACTTCCGCGGACGCTGCCTCGAGCAGTACGCGGACGACGTCGCAGCCGCCTCCTGGGACTCCGTGATCTTCGACCTCCCGGGACGGGACTCGCTCCAGCGCGTCCCAACCCTCGAACCGCTTCGCGGAACGCGAAATCACGTCAAGGAGCTCCTGGACCGCTGCCGCACGGCGGAAGACCTGGTCAGGGTGCTGTCGGGCGGCTGAGCGGGTACCCGGGCCGTCTCCGCCCGGCAGGGTGGAAAAGTCGGCGTAAGGGAATCATCGAGGTGGTCCCCGTACGTTGAGGGAATGCGGGGCCGATGTCGGACCCTGCTTGTAGGGTCTGATCAAGAACGTCGAACCGAGCGGGGTGAGGGTTATGGCGACCAAGGACACCGGCGGCGGCCAGCAGAAGGCGACGCGCTCCACGGAGGAGGTCGAGGAGCAGGCGACAGAGGCGCAGGGCTCCGAGGACCTGAAGGAACGCCACGAGAAGCTGAGCGACGACGTGGACTCCGTCCTGGACGAGATCGACGATGTCTTGGAGGAGAACGCCGAGGATTTCGTCCGAAGCTTCGTTCAAAAGGGTGGCCAGTAGGCGCTTTTCTCCTTCGAATCGAAGGTGGGGCGACGGGGGAGGCACGTGCTGGATGGGCGGGTGAAGCGGTGTTCGCGGTGCCGGGAGGCAAAGCCGCGGGCGCACTTCGCGAGTAACAAGTCCATGCGCGACGGACTCCAGGCGTACTGCCGGGAGTGCTCGGCGGAGTACTACCGGCAGCGCCAGGAGGCGCTGGGGCGGACAGTGCGCGAGAGGGTGCCTGTCCCGTCTGGCCACAAGCACTGCCGTGGGTGTGGCGAGGTGAAGCCCCACAGTGAGTGGCACCGAAAGAACAGCGCGCCGGATGGGCTGGCGAGCCGATGCAAGGCATGTAAGGCAGCCAGCGATCCGGCTGGTCATCTCCGCAGGAAGTACGGCATCACCAGGGCCGAGCGGGACGAGATGATCGCGGCTCAAAGGGGTGTCTGCTGCATTTGTTTGGCGGCGCCCGCCACCCAGGTTGATCACTGCCACGAGACGGGTAGGGTCCGTGGCGTACTTTGCTTCAACTGCAATTCCGGCCTCGGCCTGTTGAGGGACGACCCCGAAGCGATGAACCGAGCTGCCGATTACCTGGAAGGAAACGCGTGGAAGCCAACACTCGTAGCACCGGGCGTCTACCAGCTGCCTTCCTGACGCCTGGGTCCTCGTCCTTCATGGACTTCCTGTCCGAGCACCAGCCGGAGATGCTGCCGGGCAACCGGCAACTGCCCCCGACACAGGGTGTGATCGAGGCGCCGCACGGGACGACCATCGTCGCCGCCACGTTCCCGGGCGGGGTCGTGCTCGCCGGTGACCGCCGGGCCACCATGGGCAATGTGATCGCCCAGCGCGACATCGAGAAGGTTTTCCCCGCCGACGAGTACTCGGCCGTCGGCATCGCCGGCACCGCCGGTCTCGCCGTGGAGATGGTCAAGCTGTTCCAGCTGGAGCTGGAGCACTTCGAGAAGGTCGAGGGCGCGCAGCTGTCGCTGGAGGGCAAGGCGAACCGTCTGTCGACCATGATCCGTTCCAACCTCGGCATGGCCATGCAGGGCCTGGCCGTGGTCCCGCTCTTCGCCGGTTATGACGTGGACCGCGAGAAGGGCCGCATCTTTTCCTACGACGTGACGGGCGGCCGCAGCGAGGAGCACGGCTACGCGGCCACGGGCTCCGGTTCGGTCTTCGCGCGCGGTGCCATGAAGAAGCTGTTCCGTGACGACCTGTCCGAGCAGCAGGCGACCACGCTGGTGGTGCAGGCTCTCTACGACGCGGCAGACGACGACTCGGCGACCGGTGGTCCCGATGTCGCCCGCCGGATCTACCCGATCGTCACCGTGATCACCGAGGACGGTTTCCGTCGGCTCACCGAGGACGAGTCCTCCGAGATCGCCCGCTCGATCCTGGAGCGGCGCCTCGAGCGGCCCGACGGCCCGCGGGCCGCGCTGCTGTAGCGGGCGACCGGTTTCTTGTGAAGGTGATCCAGTTGACCTCGACAGAAAGGGACGGATAACCGGTGTCGACGCCGTTCTATGTCTCACCCCAGCAGGCCATGGCCGACCGGGCGGAGTACGCCCGCAAGGGCATCGCCCGCGGTCGCAGCCTGGTCGTGCTGCAGTATGCCGACGGCATCGTCTTCGTCGGCGAGAACCCGTCCCGCGCGCTGCACAAGTTCAGCGAGATCTACGACCGGATCGGCTTCGCGGCCGCCGGCAAGTACAACGAGTACGAGAATCTGCGGATCGGCGGTGTGCGGTATGCCGATCTCCGTGGTTACACCTATGACCGTGACGATGTGACCGCTCGTGGTCTGGCCAATGTCTATGCCCAGACGCTGGGCACGATCTTCTCCTCGGCGGGCGAGAAGCCGTACGAGGTGGAGCTGGTGGTGGCCGAGGTCGGTGAGACCCCGGACGGCGATCAGATCTACCGGCTGCCGCACGACGGTTCGATCGTGGACGAGCACGGCTCGGTCGCGGTCGGCGGCAACGCGGAGTTGATCAGCAACTACCTGGACCAGGAGCACCGGGAGGGCATGACGCTCGCGGACGGGCTGAAGCTGGCTGTGAAGGCCCTGTCCCGTGAGTCGAACGGCACGCAGCGGGAGATCCCCGCGGAGCGTCTCGAGGTGGCGGTGCTGGACCGTACGCGTCCGCAGGCCCGTAAGTTCAAGCGCATCGTCGGCCGTCAGCTGTCCCGGCTGCTGGAGGCGGACGGGGCGTCCACCGAGGCGGAGAGCAGCACGGAGGGCTCCGACGAGGAGTAGTCCGTCCCGCTCCGTTTCTCACCCTTGTGTGCCCCGGCCGTCGACGCGGCCGGGGCACAGGGCGTTCAGGGGCCGCTGGGCGGCGCTGTGGAGCCTCGTACGACCAGTTCGACGGGGATGTCGCCGGCGTCGGGTTCGCGGCCGTCCAGGACGGCCAGGAGGGCTCGCATGCCGTGCTCGCCGAACAGTTCCGCGTCGAGGCGGACGGTGGTGAGTTCGGGGTCGAGGGCGGTGGCGAGGGCGAGGTCGTCGAGGCCGGTGACCGAGAGGTCGTCGGGGATGCGCAGGCCGAGCCGTCGGGCTGCCTTGTAGGCGCCGGCGGCGAGTTTGTCGTCGTCGCAGACGAGGGCGGTGGGCCGGGGTCCGGGGGCGGAGAGGGCGGTTTCGGCGGCTGTGCGGGCGTCGTCGATGGTGATCGGTGCGCGGGTCGTGCGGAGGGAGGTGCCGGGTACGGCGGCGATTCGGGTGGCGAGTTCACGCGCGCGTACGTCGAAGGTCCAGGAGGGCACGTCCGCCGCGAGGTGCAGGAAGCGCCGGTGGCCGAGGTTCAGCAGGTGTTCGGCGACCTGGCGTACGCCGTCGGTGATGTCGAGGTTGACCGTGGCCGCGCCCAGGCTGCCCACGGGGTCGCTGTCGAGCATCACCAGGGGCAGTTGGTCGCCGCGGATGGCGCTGAGGGCGTCGGCGGCCATGGAGGAGGCGATGACGCCGTCGAGGGCTGCCTGGGCGGAGGCGAAGGGGTCCCTGGCCGGGCCGATGCCTTCGGGGGAGGGGTAGAGGACGACGCCGAAGCCGTGGTCGGCGGCCACGCGCGCGGCGCCCGTGTAGACGCCGGCGAAGAACTCGGTGGTGAGGGCCGGGACGACCAGGAGGACGGTGCGGGTGTGGCCGAGGCGCAGGTTGCGGGCGGCGAGGTTCGGCCGGTACCCGAGTTCGCGGGCGGCTTCCCGTACGCGTTCCGCGGTGGCCTCGGACACGCGCCCGCGCCATTTGTCGCCGAGGACGAGTGAGACGGCCGCCTGGGACACTCCGGCCGCTTGCGCGACGTCACGGCTGGTCGGGCGCGTGCCGCTGCGTGCCACCGTGGGTCGCTCCTTCTGTCTGGACGTGCTGTCCGGGCGTTCTGTCTGGACGGGTGAACAGCGCACATGGTACGTATGAGAGGCGGGGTTATACGTAACACTTGGAGGCGGGCATGGCCGCGGGATACCTGGAGATCCTCAGGGCGAGGCACGCGGCGCGCCTTCTCGTGGGCACGCTGGTGGGCCGGCTGCCCAATGCCACGGCCGCCATCGCGATCGTGCTGTTCGTGCGCGCGGAGGGCGGCACGTACGGCCTCGCGGGCGGGCTGGCGGCCGTGTACGGCGTCGCCAACGCGGTCGGCCAGCCGGTCCTGGGGCGGCTCGTGGACCTGCACGGGCAGCCGCGCGTCCAGTTGCCCGCCGCGCTCGCCTCGGCCCTCGCCATGGCCGGGTTCGCCGTCTCGGGTACCCATCCCCTTCCGCTCGCCTACGTGTGCGTGGCGGTCGCCGGGCTGCTGACACCGCCCCTGGAGGGCGGTCTGCGGGCCCTGTGGCCCTCGGTGCTGGGCCGGGAGGAGCAGGTGCACACGGCGTACGCCATGGACGCGGTGGCGCAGGAAGTGATGTTCACCGTCGGCCCGTTGCTGGTGACGCTCTGCGTCTCCCTGTGGTCGGCCGAGGCGGGGCTGCTGATCCTGAACGCCGTCGGTGTGCTGGGAGCCCTTTCCGTGGTGGTCTCGCCGCCCTCGCGCGCGTGGCGCTCGGCACCGCGCGAGGCGCACTGGCTCGGCGCCCTGCGCTCGCCGGGACTGCTGGCCCTGCTGGGCGCGCTGCTGTTCGTGGGCATGGCGCTGGGCTCCATCACGGTGGCCTCGGTGCCGTACGCGGACGACCACGGCGGTGACGCCGTGTACGGCTGGCTGATGGCGGCTCTCGGGCTGGGGGCGCTGATCGGCGGCACCGCGTACGGGGCGCGGCGGTGGACCGGTGAGCCGGCCCGGCGACTGCGGGTGCTGGTGGCGCTTCTGGCGGTGTGTTATCTGCCGCTGACGCTCATGCCGGGCGCGTTCGCGATGGTGCTGCTCACCGTGCTGGCGGGGGTGTTCCTGGCGCCCTGCATAGCCTGCGCTTTCGTCCTGGTCGACCGCCACGCGCCGAGCGGGACGGTCACGGAGGCGTTCTCCTGGCTGGTGACGACGTTCACCGTCGGTGCCTCGGTCGGAACGGGCCTCGCGGGGCCGGTCGTCGAGGCCGGAGGGGCCCTGTGGGGCTTCGCCGTGCCCGGTGTCGCCGGGGGTGTGTCGCTGCTGGTTCTGCTGGCCACCGGGCGGGTCCTCGCAGCTCCCGCCGGGCGGGCGGTCGTTGCGGCTTCATCGGAAAATGATCCAAACCGTGCGGCCGAACCCCGTTTCAGTTCAGGGGATCGGGCGTAATGTTCACTCATGGACCGCCGCATTTTCGGGCTGGAGAACGAGTACGGCGTCACATGTACGTTCAGGGGACAGCGCCGCCTGTCTCCCGACGAGGTGGCGCGGTACCTCTTCCGCCGTGTCGTGTCATGGGGCCGCAGCAGCAATGTCTTTCTGCGAAACGGCGCCCGCCTCTATCTCGACGTGGGCTCACATCCGGAATACGCGACACCCGAATGTGACAACGTGACCGAACTGGTCACCCACGACAAGGCCGGCGAACGCATTCTGGAAGGACTCCTGGTAGACGCCGAACGACGCCTGCACGAGGAAGGAATCGCGGGCGACGTCTACCTCTTCAAGAACAACACCGACTCGGCCGGCAACTCCTACGGCTGCCACGAGAACTATCTCGTCGCCCGGCACGGGGAGTTCTCCCGGCTGGCGGACATCCTCATCCCGTTCCTGGTCACGCGCCAGCTGCTGTGCGGAGCGGGCAAGGTGCTGCAGACCCCGCGCGGGGCCGTCTACTGCGTCAGCCAGCGCGCGGAGCACATCTGGGAGGGCGTCTCCTCGGCGACGACCCGCTCGAGGCCGATCATCAACACTCGCGACGAACCGCACGCGGACGCCGAGCGCTACCGCCGGCTGCACGTCATCGTGGGCGACTCGAACATGTCCGAGACGACCATGCTGCTCAAGGTCGGCGCCACCGACCTGGTGCTGCGCATGATCGAGGCGGGCACCGTGATGCGCGACCTGACCCTGGAGAACCCGATCCGGGCGATCCGCGAGGTCAGCCACGACATCACCGGCCGGCGCAAGGTGCGCCTGGCCAGCGGCCGCGAGGCCTCCGCCCTGGAGGTGCAGCGGGAGTACTACGAGAAGGCCGTGGACTTCTGCGAGCGCCGCGGCATCCGCACGGGCACCGTGGAGCAGGTCCTGGAGCTGTGGGGCCGCACGCTGGACGCGATCGAGGCCGAGGACCTCGACCGGATCGGCACCGAGATCGACTGGGTCATGAAGTACAAGCTCATCGAGCGGTACCGGGCCAAGCACAACATGACCATGTCGCACCCGCGGGTCGCGCAGATAGACCTCGCCTACCACGACATCCACCGCCGTCGTGGCCTGTACTACCTGCTCGAGAAGAAGGGCCAAGCGACCCGTATCTGCAACGACTTGAAGATCTTCGAGGGCAAGTCCGTTCCGCCGCAGACCACTCGGGCCCGGCTGCGCGGCGACTTCATCCGCAGGGCCCAGGAACAGCGCCGGGACTTCACCGTCGACTGGGTCCACCTCAAGCTCAACGACCAGGCCCAGCGCACGGTGTTGTGCAAGGACCCCTTCCGGTCGGTGGACGACCGGGTGGAGAAGCTGATCGCCGGGATGTGAGCACCACGTTCCGGTGAACACCGGAACGCAACACGGGCGCCGCACGTTTTCCGTGCGGCGCCCTTCTCACGCCGTAGAGTTGCGCGCACGCCAATCAACCAAGATCGATCGATACGAGGCCCCCACCGTGCGCCGACGCTCCCTACTCATCGCCGTACCCGCAGGACTGGTCACGCTCGCCGGGTGCGGCGACGACAAGAAGTCCGACTCGAGCAAGGCGAGCGACAGCGCGTCGCCCTCCGCGCAGGCGACCTCCGCCGCGCCGCCGCCGAAGATCGTCGACGGCCCGCTGCCGGCGATCACGGCGGGCACGGCGTTCGGCTCGAAGCCGACCGTCGCCAAGGGCAGCGGCGACCCCTCGAAGCAGCTCGCGGTGAAGACGGTCATCGCGGGCAGCGGCAAGACCGTCGCGGAGAACGACTACATCCAGGCCCACTACCTCGGCCAGGTCTGGGACACCGCGAAGGTCTTCGACAACTCCTACGACCGCAAGACCCCGCTGCTCATCCAGCTCGCCCAGGGCAGCATCATCGACGGCTGGCGCTACGCCCTGACCGGCAAGAAGGTCGGCAGCCGCGTCCTGTTCTCGGTGCCCCCGACCTGGGGTTACGGCACCACGGGGAACGCGCAGGCCGGCATCAAGGGGACCGACACGCTGGTCTTCGTCGCCGACATCCAGGGAGCGTTCAACGCGGCCAGCTCCGCCAAGGGCGCCGACGTCCCGCAGAGCGATGCCAAGCTGCCGAAGATCGGCACCAACACCGACGGCAAGGCCCCCTCGATCGACATCCCGAAGGCGACCGCGCCGACCGGGCTGGTGGCGAAGTACGTCATCGAGGGCGACGGTGACGTGGTCGGCGCGAAGGACACCGTGCTCGTGCAGTACAAGGGCGTGGTGTGGGACAGCGGCAAGGAGTTCGACTCGACGTACAGCCGCAAGGCGCTGACGTCGTTCTCGCTGCAGCAGGTCGTCAAGGGCTGGGCGCAGGGTCTGACCGGCAAGAAGGTCGGCAGCCGCGTCCTGATCGTCATCCCGCCCAAGCTGGGCTACGGCGACAACCCGCCGGCGGGCAGCGGCCTGAAGAAGGACTCGGTGCTGGTCTTCTCGGTCGACATCCTGGCCAAGATGTGACCCGCCGGTGATGTAAGACTGTGCGTGTTGCCTTTCCGCAGACAAGCAGGAGCTAGAGACGTGAGCATCGAGAAGCCCGAGATCGACTTCCCGGGCGGCGAGCCCCCGGCGGACCTCGAGATCAAGGACATCTGGGAGGGCGACGGCGCGGTGGCGCAGGCGGGCCAGACCGTCACCGTCCACTACGTGGGCGTCGCCTTCAGCACCGGCGAGGAGTTCGACGCGAGCTGGAACCGCGGCACTCCCTTCCGCTTCCCGCTGGGCGGCGGCCGGGTCATCAAGGGCTGGGACCTGGGCGTGCAGGGCATGAAGGTCGGCGGCCGCCGTCAGCTGACCATCCCGGCGCACCTCGCCTACGGCAACCAGAGCCCGACCCCGGCGATCAAGCCGGGCGAGACCCTGATCTTCGTGGTCGACCTGGTCGCCGTCTGACCGTCGGATCCGACCGGACCCGATCACCTGGGGCCCATGCCTGCTCGGGCATGGGCCCTCGGCTTTTGCCACGCCACTTCGGGGCGGTACGGTCATCGTCGTAAAGGACCATAGGGAGGCGAAGGGCGTCGATGGCCATTGCCAAGGCCGAGCGGCTGATGAACCTGGCGCTGTGCCTGCTCGGGACGCGGCGGCCGCTGAGCAAGCGTGAGCTGCGCGAGTCCATCGAGGCCTATCTGGAGGCCAATTCGGAGGACGCCTTCAGCCGCATGTTCGAGCGGGACAAGGACGACCTGCGGGAACTCGGCCTGGTCATCGAGACGGTGGAGAACCTCGACGGCGAGACCGGCTATCTGGCCCGCCGGGACAGCAACCGTCTGCCGCCCATCACGCTCGACGCCGAGGAGGCGGCCGCCCTGGGTCTTGCCGCCAAGGTGTGGCAGCAGGCCCGGCTCGCCGGCGCGGCCAGCGGTGCCCTGCAGAAGCTGCGCGCGGCGGGGCTGCCCGAGGACGTCGACCCGTACGAGGCCCACGGCGCACTGGAGCCGCGCATCCCCGTCCACGAGGCCGCCTTCGAGCCGCTGATGCTGGCCTGCCGGGACCGCCGGCCGGTCGTCTTCGACTACCGCAAGGCCAACGCCGCCCATCCCGAACCCCGGCACGTCGAGCCGTGGGCGCTGGAGTGCTGGCGCGGCCACTGGTATCTGGCCGGTTTCGACCGTGACCGGGGTGCCGAGCGGGTCTTCCGGCTGTCGCGGATCACCGGCAAGGTCCGCAGCCGCAGCGGGCGGTTCACCGCCGAGATCCCCGATGTCGTCACCGTCCGCGAGACCGTCGCGGGCTGGGCGGGGGAGACCGCCGACCGCTCCGCGCTGATCCGGCTGCGTGCGGACGCCGGGTATCCCCTTCGGGCGAAGGCCACCTCGGTGCGGGAACTCGGCGACGGGTGGGACGAGTTGGAGATTCCGTACGGGCACGGGCTGGACGCCTGGCTGGTGGAGTTCGGTCCGGACGTGGTGGTCCTCGAGCCGGCCGAGCTGCGGGCGGACGTCGTGGACCGGCTGCGGGCCGTGGCCAAGGGCTGAGGGGGAGCGGAGCAGGACAGTGGCAGGCAAACCGGTCAGGCCCGTCAACGCCATCGACCAGACCCGGCGGATGCTCTCCCTGGTGACCTACCTGAAGGAGCGCCCCGGGGCCAGGGTCGAGGACGTGGCGCGCGCCTTCGGCATCACCGAGGACGAGCTGGTCTCCGACCTCGACGTGCTGCCCATGTGCGGCACCAGCTTCCGGGGCGGCGATCTCCTCGACATCGACACCGACGGCGAGCGCATCTGGTGGCACAACCCGGCCGCCCTCGGCGAGGAGACCGCGGAGCCGCTGCGTCTCGCCGCCGACGAGGCGACCGCGCTGCTCGTGGCCGCCCGCGCGGTGTCCACGCTGCCGGGCCTGCGCGAGAGTGACCGGCAGGCGCTGCTGCGGGCCACCGCCAAGGTGGAGACCGCGGCGGGCGAGGCGGCCGGGGCCAGCGCCCGTCTGTCGGTGACCTTCGAGTCCGAGGGCGGGGTCTTCGCGGACGTCGACCGGGCCATCTCCGAGCGCCGGCGGCTGTGGATCCGCTACTACTCACCGGCCCGCGACGAGGTCACCGAGCGGGAGATCGACCCCATCCGCCTGGTCAGCGTCGGGCACACCTACGTGGAGGCCTGGTGCCGCCGCTCCGAGGCGCGCCGCACCTTCCGGCTCGACCGGGTCGCCGAGATCAAGATCCTGGACGAGCCGTCCGCGCCGCCCGAGATCGAGCTCAGGGACCTGTCCGAGGGGCTGGTCCAGCCGGCCGCCGAGGACCCGGAGGTCGTCGTCGAGGTCGGCCCGGGCGGCCGCTGGGTCGCCGAGTACTACCCGCACGACAGCGCCGATGAGCTTCCGGACGGCGGGCTGCGTATTACCCTGCGTACCCCCGACCCCGCGTCGCTGCGGCGGCTGGCCCTGCGGCTGGGCCGTGACGGCCGGATCGTCTCCCCGCCCGACCTCGCCGCCAGCGCCCGCCGCGCGGCCCGGGCGGCACTGGCGGCGTACGACGGGGTCGAGGCGCAGAGCGCGGATCAGGAGCACTCGGTTCACGACAGTCGGGAGTGAGCCGGAGGGGCGCCGGTGCTGGGGGGTGAGCGCCCGAAGGGTGGGGCACGGTCGCCCCTCGGCTTCGGCCGAGGCGCTCCGGACGCGAACGACCAGGGACAAGGGAGCAAGGGCTGTGAGCGAGTCGTCGGTGTCGGGTGTGCGGGGCATGTCGGTGGCGGCCGCCTTCGTCGGGATGAGAAGTGTGGCCCCGGTGGTGTTCAAGGCGGGCTGCCCGGACTGCCGGGGCAGCTTCGAGCTCACCGCCAACGCCCTGAGACTGGCCATCGGCGCCACCAGCCGCTCCACGTTCTACTCCTTCACCTGCCCGGACTGCGGAGCCGCGGTCCGCAAGCCGGCCGGGGAGCGGATCGTGGAACTGCTCACCGGCGGCGGGGTCAGGACCCTGCGGCTGCACACGCCGTAGAAAGGTCTAGTCTCGGCGTCATGTTCTGGCCGATGTTCGCGGTAGCCATGGGTTTTCTGGGTCTCGCCGTCCTGGGGGTGTTCGCCGTCCGGGTCTTTGTGGAGGCACAGCGTCTGGGCAGGCAGGTCAGCGACTCGGCGCGGCGGATCAACCGGGCCGCCGAGGACCTGGAGCGGGCGGCGGTGAGCACCGCCCGGGCCGTGGACTCCCTGTGAGTGCCGCTGCGCGAGCCCTGTGAGTCCTGTGCCGCAGGCGGTTTGGGTCACTTCGACCTGTCACCGGAGCCACCGTGACGGGTACGCTGCTGGTCGCGGCCCGGAGAACGAGGCCCGGACCGCGGACCGGGAGTACGCACGGGGATTGCCTCACGTTTACCCCTGAGCGTTACGATCGCTGGCAACACGGTCGATCGGACAGGTGTCCGACCGGCCGGACAGACAGCACCCCACCCCAGCCGCCTCGGTGAGAAGGTAAAGACTTATGTTCGGAAGGCTCGGCGCCCCCGAGATCATTCTCATCCTCGTCGTCATCGTCCTGCTGTTCGGCGCGAAGAAGCTTCCCGACATGGCGCGCTCGCTCGGCAAGTCCGCCCGCATCCTCAAGAGCGAGGCGAAGGCGATGAAGGAGGAGGGCAACAGCACGGCCACCCCGGCCGGCCCGCCGAACAACGGCGAGCAGCCCCCGGCTCAGCGCACCATCCAGGCCGCCCCCGGCGACGTGACCAGCTCGCGCCCGGTCACCGAGCCGACGGACTCCACCAAGGCCTGATGCAGGGCCGGACACCTCCGGCCTGCCGCACGAGATGAGGACGTGGGTTGCCCAAGTCTGCCCGCAAACAGGAGAAGGATCCCGAGGGGCGGATGCCCCTTGCGGACCACCTTCGTGAGCTCCGCAACCGGCTCGCGAAGGCGATGCTGGCCATCGTCGTGATCACGATCGTCGCCGCCTTCTTCTACAACGACATCATCAACTTCCTCACCAAGCCGGTCCTCGACTCGGTCGGGTGCGGGGAGACCTTCGAGCAGCTGGCCAAGTCCAAGTCCAGCTCTCACCCGTGCGCCCAGATCACGATCAACGGTCTGCTGGCGCCCTTCACGCTGGCCCTGCAGGTGTCCCTGATGGCCGGTGTGGTGTTCGCCTCGCCGATCTGGCTGTACCAGCTGTGGGCCTTCGTCGCGCCCGGTCTGCACAAGCACGAGAAGAAGTACGCCTACGCGTTCGTCGGCACCGGCGTCCCGCTGTTCTTCGGCGGCGCCTTCTTCGCGTACAAGGTCCTGCCGACCACGGCGAAGGTACTCATCGACTTCACCCCGCACGGCGTGAGCAACCTGCTCCCGCTCGACGACCTGCTCCAGCTCGTCACGCGCATGGTGATCGTCTTCGGGCTCTCCTTCGAGCTCCCCCTGCTGCTGATCATGCTCAACCTCACCGGGGTGCTCAGCGGCACGCGGATGCTCGGCTGGTGGCGGGCCATGATCCTGGGCATCACGGTCTTCGCGGCGGTCGCGACGCCCAGCACGGACCCGCTGTCGATGCTGGCCCTGGCCGGACCGATCTGGGTGCTGTACTTCGGCGCGGTCGTGTTCTCGATCTTCAACGACAAGCGCAAGCGCCGTCGTGAGGAGATGGGCCCCGCCGACGACGAGGCCTCCGACCTGGACCTCACCCCCGAGGACATCGGCGAGGTCGAGACCGTCTCGGCCAGCCGGGCCCTGCCCGAGCAGGCCACCACGGACCGGGTCAACGGCTACGACGACGTGACCTGAGCGCCCGCCCGTCGAACACGGTCCGAGAGGTGCCCACCGTCCACCGGGACGCGGGCGCCTCTCGGTGTTTGACGGCCAAGGTTCCGGATAATGATCGTCCTGTTGTCAGTGGCGCCCGGTACGCTCGAAAGCACGATGACAGAGGACCTCTCACCGGCCGAGCGGTACGCGGCTGCCCGTAGGCGCGCTGCTGAGCAGGCCACCGCGCTCGCCTCCTTCCGCGAGATGTACGACTTCGGCCTGGACCCCTTCCAGATCGAGGCCTGCCAGGCACTCGAAGCGGGCAAGGGCGTGCTGGTCGCCGCGCCCACCGGCTCCGGCAAGACGATCGTGGGCGAGTTCGCCGTCCACCTCGCCCTGCAGCAGGGCAAGAAGTGCTTCTACACGACACCCATCAAGGCGCTGTCGAACCAGAAGTACGCCGACCTGTGCCGCCGCTACGGAGCGGACAAGGTCGGTCTGCTCACCGGCGACAACAGCGTCAACTCCGAGGCGCCGGTGGTCGTGATGACCACCGAGGTCCTCAGGAACATGCTGTACGCCGGCTCCCAGACCCTCCTCGGCCTCGGCTACGTGGTCATGGACGAGGTGCACTACCTCTCCGACCGCTTCCGCGGAGCCGTGTGGGAAGAGGTGATCATCCACCTCCCCGAGTCGGTGACGCTGGTCTCGCTCTCCGCGACCGTCTCCAACGCCGAGGAGTTCGGCGACTGGCTGGACACCGTCCGCGGCGACACCGAGGTGATCGTCTCCGAGCACCGGCCCGTGCCGCTGTTCCAGCACGTGCTGGCCGGACGCCGGATGTACGACCTCTTCGAGGAGGGCGAGGGCAGCAAGAAGGCCGTCAACCCCGACCTCACGCGCCTGGCCCGCATGGAGGCGAGCCGGCCGTCGTACCAGGACCGCAGGCGCGGCCGCGCCATGCGCGAGGCGGACCGGGAGCGGGAGCGCCGCCAGCGCTCGCGGGTGTGGACACCGGGGCGTCCCGAGGTCATCGAGCGGCTCGACGCCGAGGGCCTGCTGCCCGCCATCACCTTCATCTTCAGCCGTGCGGCCTGCGAGGCGGCCGTACAGCAGTGCCTGTACGCCGGCCTGCGGCTCAACGACGAGGAGGCGCGGGGCAGGGTGCGCGCCCTGGTCGAGGAGCGCACCGCGTCCATCCCCACCGAGGATCTGCACGTCCTCGGGTACTACGAGTGGCTGGAGGCCCTGGAGCGGGGCATAGCGGCCCATCACGCGGGCATGCTGCCGACGTTCAAGGAGGTCGTCGAGGAGCTGTTCGTCCGCGGCCTGGTGAAGGCCGTGTTCGCCACGGAGACGCTCGCGCTCGGCATCAACATGCCCGCCCGCTCGGTGGTGCTGGAGAAGCTCGTCAAGTGGAACGGCGAGCAGCACGCCGACATCACGCCCGGCGAGTACACCCAGTTGACGGGCCGGGCCGGCCGACGGGGCATCGACGTCGAGGGCCACGCCGTCGTGCTGTGGCAGCGCGGGATGAGCCCCGACCACCTGGCGGGCCTCGCGGGCACGCGCACCTATCCGCTGCGCTCCAGCTTCAAGCCGTCGTACAACATGGCGGTCAACCTGGTGGAGCAGTTCGGGCGGCACCGCTCCCGCGAACTGCTGGAGACGTCGTTCGCGCAGTTCCAGGCCGACAAGTCCGTCGTCGGGATCTCCCGGCAGGTGCAGCGCAACGAGGAGGGCCTGGAGGGCTACAAGGCCTCCATGACCTGCCACCTCGGCGACTTCGAGGAGTACGCCCGCCTGCGCCGCGAACTGAAGGACCGCGAGACCGAGTTGGCCCGGCAGGGAGCCGTGGAGCGGCGCGCCGAGGCCGCGGTGGCGCTGGAGAAGCTGAAGCCGGGAGACGTCATCCATGTGCCGACGGGCAAGTACGCCGGTCTGGCCCTGGTGCTGGACCCCGGGCTGCCGGCCGGACGGTCCAACGGACACCGTGGCTTCGAGCACCACGACGGGCCGCGACCGCTGGTGCTGACCGCCGAGCGGCAGGTCAAGCGACTGGCCTCGATGGACTTCCCGGTGCCGGTCGAGGCGCTGGAGCGGATGCGGATCCCCAAGTCGTTCAACCCGCGCTCGCCCCAGTCGCGCCGCGACCTCGCGTCCGCGCTGCGCACCAAGGCCGGGCACATCCCGCCGGAGCGCGCGCGGAAGAAGCGGTCGCAGGCGGCCGACGACCGGGAGATCGCACGCCTGCGCACCGCCATCAGGGCGCACCCCTGCCACGGGTGCAGCGATCGTGAGGACCACGCGCGGTGGGCCGAGCGGTACCACCGGCTGCTGCGGGACACCTCGCAGCTGGAGCGGCGCATCGAAGGCCGGACGAACACGATCGCGCGGACCTTCGACCGCATCGTGGCGCTGCTGACCGAGCTGGACTATCTGCGCGGTGACGAGGTCACCGAACACGGCAAGCGGCTGGCGCGGCTGTACGGCGAGTTGGACCTGCTGGCCAGCGAGTGCCTGCGGGAGGGCGTCTGGGAAGGGCTCGGTCCCGCGGAGCTCGCCGCCTGCGTCTCGGCGCTGGTGTACGAGGCGCGGGTCGGGGACGACGCGATGGCGCCGAAGCTGCCGTCGGGCAAGGCCAAGGCCGCGCTCGGCGAGATGGTGCGTATCTGGGGGCGGCTGGACGCGCTCGAGGAGGACTTCCGGATCACACAGACCGAGGGGGTCGGGCAGCGGGAGCCGGATCTCGGCTTCGCCTGGGCCGCGTACATGTGGGCCTCCGGGAAGGGGCTGGACGAGGTGCTGCGGGAGGCGGAGATGCCGGCGGGGGACTTCGTGCGGTGGTGCAAGCAGGTGATCGACGTGCTGGGTCAGATTTCGGCGGCGGCGCCTGTCTCTGCCGAGGGCTCGACCGTGGCCAAGAACGCGCGAAAGGCTGTTGATCTGTTGCTGCGGGGGGTTGTGGCCTACTCGTCGGTGGGGTGACCGATTCGTTGGCGGGTGCGGTTTGTTGTGGCTGGTCGCGCCCACGCGGCGGTAGCCGCACATTCAACACAGCCCCGCGCCCCTAGGGGCGTTGCTGTTCCCGTCTGTTCAGATAGGACCGCCAGCTTCCGTAGGACGTGATGTCCTCGGCGTTCGCCAGTGCTCCCGGCTCGCAGAGGAAGCCGGGAACTCGGGTACCGTCCGCCAATTCCACCTCTCCCAGCGCCATGGGACGGGGGAGCGTCGTCAGCAGTTGGCCCAGCCCTTCTGCCGGTAGGCGCCACACCTCTGTCTCGATCTCGGCTCCGCCCTCGCCCACATGCACCAGCCCCGGCTTCGGTGGGTCCGTCTGCAGGGCGTGCAGGCGGTAGACCGGGGCCGTGGTGGTGGTGCGGTCCAGGCGGGCGCCCAGGGACAGGAGTTGGGGGTTGAGGGGCTGGCCCGTCAGGTGGGCGCCCACCACGGCCAGCCGGGTTTCCGGCTGGAGCATCGCGGCGATCCTCGCCAGGCGTTCGTCCGTGAAGGCCGGGCCGATCAGCATCACGCCGAAGGGGAGGCCGCCCACCGAGCCTGCGGGGACGGCGACCGCGGCCAGATCGAAGAGGTTCGTCGAGTTGGTGAAGCGGCCCAGGCGGGCGTTGGAGGCGAGGGGGTCGGCGACGACCTCGGTGAGGGTCGGGTGGCCCGGGGTCGTGGGCAGGAGCAGGGCGTCCGCGTCGGAGAGTTCGGCGAGGGCACGGGAGCGGAGGGCGGCCAGGCGGTCGAGGTCGGCATAGAGCTGGTGGGCCGGGATGTCCCGGGCGCGGGTGATGATGCCGGCGACCGTGGGGTCGAGGCCCTCGACGCCGTCGACTGACGCCTTGTCGACAAATCTTCCTACGGCTGTGTAGCGCTCGGCGACGAAGGCGCCCTCGTACAGCATCGCGGCGGCCTCGGTGAAGGGCGTCAGGTCCAGGGTGCGTACGTCGGCGCCCGCGGTGCGCAGTCGCTCCACCGCGGTCTCGTACGCCTGCGCCCAGCCCTCGTCCAGTTCGCCGAGTTGCCCGGGTGCCGGGACCGCGATGCGCCAGGGGCCGGGGGTGCGCTGGGGGAGGGCGGGGAGTTCGCGGGCGGGTGGGGAGGTCATGAAGGACAGGGCCTGTTCGGCCTCCGGGAGGGTGCGGGCGAAGACCGTCACGCAGTCGATGGAGGCGCAGGCGGGGACCACGCCCTCCGTGGGGACCAGGCCGCGGGTCGGCTTGAGGCCGACGATGCCGTTGAAGGCGGCCGGGACCCGGCCCGAGCCCGCCGTGTCGGTGCCGAGGGCGAGGTCCACGATGCCGAGGGCCACCGCGACCGCCGAGCCGGAGCTGGAGCCGCCGCTGATGCGGGACGGGTCGTGGGCGTTGCGTACGGCGCCGTAGGGGGAGCGGGTGCCCACCAGGCCGGTCGCGAACTGGTCCAGGTTCGTCGTCCCCAGCACGATCGCTCCGGCCGCGCGGAGCCGGGCGACGACCGGGGCGTCGGTCTCCGGGTGGTAGGCGTACGCCGGGCAGCCCGCGGTGGTGGGCAGGCCCGCCACGTCGATGTTGCCCTTGGCGGCGAACAGGCGCTCGGCGAGCGGGAGTCGGGCGCCGGCGGCGGTGCGTGCGTCGATGGCTCGCGCTTCCGCCTCGACCTCTTCCTGCGGGCGCAGGTCGATCCAGATCTCGGGGCGGTCCACGGCCTCGATGCGGGCGTAGGCGGCGCGGACTCGGGAGAGAGCGGACATGGTGTGTGCCTCTTTCGGTTCGTCGGCCGGAGCGTTCAGTTCGTGGCCGGGGCCAGGACCAGCAGTGCCGTCCCCGCCTCCACCTGGTCGCCGGGCCTGGCCAGGATCTCCGCCACCACACCGGCCATCGGCGCGTGCACCCTGGACTCCATCTTCATCGCCTCCAGGGCGAGGAGCGGCTGTCCGGCCGTCACCTCGTCACCGGGCCGCACGTTCAACTGCCAGACGGAGGCGGCGAATTCGGCCTCTACGAGACGTCCTCCGGCCGGGACCGTCACCTCGGCAGGGGAGGGCGCGGGTGCGGAGGCCGCTTCGGCGCGCGCGAACTCGCCGGCCGCCTCCCACGCGTCCCGCTCCGCCGCGAAGGCCGTCTGCTGCCGGTCCCTGAACTGGCTTATGGACTCGGCGTTGTCGGCGAGGAAGGCCTGGTACTCGGCCAGCGAGAAGGTGCCCTCCTCGATGCGCGGCACGAAACGGCCGGAGGTGATGTCGGCACGCAGGTCGAGGAGTTCGTCCGCGTCCACCGGATACCACTTGATCCGGTCGAAGAAGCGCAGCAGCCAGGGCGAGCCGGGCTCGAACGCGCCGCGCTGCTGCCATCCCGACCACACCTGGGTCGTACGGCCAACGAACTGGTAGCCGCCGGGGCCCTCCATGCCGTAGATGCACAAGTAGGCGCCGCCGATGCCGACCGAGTTCTCGGCGGTCCAGGTGCGGGCCGGGTTGTACTTCGTGGTCACCAGGCGGTGCCGGGGGTCGAGCGGGGTGGCCACGGGGGCGCCCAAGTAGACGTCTCCCAGGCCGAGTACGAGGTATTCGGCGGCGAAGACCGTGTCGTAGACCTCGTTCACCGACTCGAGGCCGTTGACGCGGCGGATGAACTCGATGTTCCAGGGGCACCAGGGGGCGTCGTCGCGGACGCCGGCCATGTAGCGCGCGATCGCCTCGCGGGTCGCGGGGTCGTCCCAGGAGAGGGGGAGGTGGACGGTGCGGGAGGGGACGACGAGTTCGTCGGTGGGCGGGAGGGTGGCCGTGATCTCGCGTACGGCGGCGAGGAGTTCGTGTTGGGGCAGGCGGGTCGGGTCCGTCTGGATCTGGAGGGAGCGGATGCCGGGGGTGAGGTCCGTGATGCCCTCGGGGCCTTCGGAGGCCACCGCCTCCATGAGGGCGTGCACCCGCATGCGCAGGGCCAGGTCCAACTGCATGGGACCGAACTCGACCAGCAGGTTGTCGTCGCCGCTGCGGCGGTACGTCACGTCTCCGTCGCGGGCGAGGATGCCGCCGTCCACGATCTCCGGGCGGGCCGAGCCGTCCACGTTCACCGGCATGAAGCGCACCGTGTCGCCCGGCCGCAGTTGGCCGAGCTTCCAGCGCTCGCCGCTCAGCACGGTCGCCGGGCACACGAACCCGCCCAGGGACGGGCCGTCCGGGCCCAGCAGCACGGGCATGTCGCCGGTGTAGTCGACGGCGCCGACCGAGTACGGGGTGTCGTGGATGTTGGACGGGTGCAGGCCCGCCTCGCCGCCGTCGGTGCGGGCCCAGCGGGGCTTGGGGCCGACCAGGCGGACGCCGGTGCGGGCGGAGTTGAAGTGGACCTTCCAGTCGGCGGCGTAGAAGTCGCGGATGTCGTCCTCGGTGAAGAACTCCGGTGCCGCGTGCGGGCCTTCGACGGCGCCGATGTGCCAGAGGGCCGTGAAGTCCGGGCGTTCGGTGACCGGGGCGCCCTCGGTGACCGTCCCTCCGTGCAGGACGTCGCCCGTCCGGAGCGCCCTGCCGCCGTGTCCGCCGAAGCGGCCCAGGGTGAAGGTGCTCGCGCTGCCCAGGAAGGCCGGGACGTCGAGGCCGCCGGCGAACAGGACGTAGGTCCGCAGGCCGTGCCGCGCGGGCGCGCCGACCTCCAGTACGGCGCCCGCGGGCACGGTCACCGGTTCCCACTGCGCGACCGGCGTGCCGTCGACCGTGACGGGGGCCGGGGCACCGGTCACGCAGATGGTCGTCGGGTGCGTGAACCGCAACGACGGTCCCCGCAAGGTGCATTCGAGGCCGGGGGCGCCCTCCTCGTTGCCCAGCGCGCGGTTGCCGAGACGGAAGGACCGGTCGTCCATGGGGCCGCTCGGCGGCACACCGACCTGCCAGTAGCCGGTGCGGCCCGGCCAGTCCTGCACGGTGGTGAGGGTGCCGGCGGAGACCACCTCGATGCGCGGGGTCGGGTCGCTCACCGAGGCGAGCGTGGCCGTCGAGTGCCGGGCCGCCTTGAAGCCCTCGTCTTCCAGGGCCGCGCGGACCAGGCCCAGGTTGGTCTCGATGCCGTCGACGCGGGTGCGGGCCAGCGCCTCGTCCAGGCGGCGCAGGGCATGGGCGCGATCGGGGCCGTAGGCGATCACCTTGGCGAGCATCGGGTCGTACGACGTCGTCACCTCGGTACCGGTCTCCACCCAGCCGTCGACGCGTACCCCCGAAGGGAACTCGACCCTGGTCAACAGGCCCGCGCTGGGCCGGTGTTCGCGCGAGGGGTCCTCGGCGTAGAGGCGGGCCTCGACGGCGTGGCCGCGGGGCGGGCCGGGTTCGCGCACGACGTCGCGTTCGCCGCGGGCCAGGCGCAGCATCCAGGCGACCAGGTCGACGCCGTAGATCTCCTCGGTGACCGGATGTTCGACCTGGAGGCGGGTGTTGACCTCGAGGAAGTAGGCCTCCTCGCGCGTGGCGTCGTACACGAACTCGACGGTTCCGGCGGAGCGGTAGCCGACGGAGGCGCACAGGTCGCGGGCTGAGGACGTCAGTTGCACGCGGACGTGTGGGGGCAGGCCGGGGGCCGGGGCCTCCTCCAGGACCTTCTGGTTGCGGCGCTGGAGTGAGCAGTCGCGGTCGCCGAAGGTGACCACCCCGCCGTCGCCGTCGCCGAAGACCTGCACCTCGACATGGCGGGCGTGCTCCACCAGGCGCTCCAGGAAGACGCCGGCCGAGGAGAAGGAGGCGGCGGCCACGCGCTGCACCCGGTCCCAGGCGTCGGTCAGTTCGTCCGCTGATCGACATGCCGACATACCGATGCCGCCACCGCCGCCGGTCGCCTTGAGCATGACCGGATAACCGATGGCGGCCGCCTCGCTCAGCGCCTCCTCCAGCGATCCCAGCAGCCCTGTTCCCGGGGCCAGCGGCACTCCCGCCGCCTCGGCGGCCGCGCGGGCGGTGTGCTTGGCGCCGAACAGCTCCAGCTGCTCCGGGGTCGGGCCGACGAAGACGATCCCGGCCTCCTCGCACCGCCGTGCGAACAGGGCGTCCTCGGAGAGGAAGCCGTAGCCGGGGTGGATGGCGCCCGCGCCGCTGTCCTTGGCCGCCTTCAGCACCAGGTCGGCGTCGAGGTAGGAGTCCTTCGCGGGCGCCGGGCCGAGCCGCACCGCCTGGTCGGCGAGACGGACGTGGGGTGCCGAGCGGTCCGGGTCGGAGTACACGGCGACGGTGCGCAGACCGAGTTCGCGGGCGGTGCGGATGATCCGGACCGCGATCTCGCCGCGGTTGGCGACCAGCAGCGTGTCGAAGGTCATCGGACGGCTCCGGCGATCGTCATCTCCACGGCGGTCGGCTCGAAGCCGTTGCAGGGGTTGTTGATCTGGGGGCAGTTGGAGACGAGGACCAGGACGTCGCGTTCGGCGCGCAGGGTCAGCTTCAGGCCCGGTGCCGAGATGCCGTCGACGATGCCGAGGGTGCCGTCCTTCTCGACCGGCACGTTCATGTACCAGTTGATGTTGGAGACCAGGTCCCGTTTGCCGAGGCCGTGCTTGGCCCCCTCGGCGAGGAAGTTGTCCACGCACGCGTGCTGTGACCAGGTGTGGTGGCCGTAGCGGAGCGTGTTGGACTCCTTGGAACAGGCGCCGCCGACCGTGTCGTGCCGGCCCACCTCGTCCTCGACCACCGTCATCAGCGGGGTGTACTCGTTGCTCATGAGCACGCTGCCCGTGGTCAGGAAGATGCCGCCCTGCGCCTGGACGGTGTCGGGGGCGCTGTAGCGGACCGAGGTGTCGTGGGCGTCGTACGCCAGGAAGTCGACGGCCTGGTTGCCGTGCAGGTCGGTGATGGTCAGCGTCTGACCGGCGCGGATCACGGAGGACCAGGCCGCACGGGCCGGAACGACGGTCGTGTGTACGGGGGTCGGCGTGCTGGTGCTGGTGCTGGTGCTGGTGCTGGTGGTCGTGTTCGCGCTCATGCGAGCCCCCTCGCGGCGAGGAATTCGGCGGTGTTCAGGAAGGCGCGGCGGCCCTCGGGAGTGGCCTCCCACAGGGGGTCGCCCGGCGCGGTCGGTGCCGCGCGCCAGGCCAGGACCTCCAGAGGGGTGCTGACGTACTCCTCCCGGGGGTCGGCGGGGTGCGGCGCGTTGGCGATCAGCACGGTGAGGTCCTGCTCGGCGCGCAGGGTGACGCTGCCGCCGGGGCCGGTCGAGCCGGTGAAGTCGAGGGTGCCGTCGTCGCGGATCTCCACGCCCTGGAAGAAGGAGAGGGACGGGGGGAGATCGCGGGGTTCGAGGCCGTTCTTCGCGGCCGCCAGCTTGAACAGCTCGCGGCCGGCGGGGGAGTCGGACTGCGGGGTGCCGTCGCCGTAGCGGTCGGTGTTGCGGGCGAGGGTGGAGGTTCCGCACAGGGCGTCGTGGCGGTGGGAGGTGTCGGCGATCACCGACGCGAGCACCCGGCCCTGGTCGGACAGCAGCAGCCGGCCCTCGCCGAGGTAGGCGTTCCACTGCACCTTCACCGTGTCGGCCACGTTCAGCCGCTCCCAGGGGCGGCCCGCGACGTACAGCAGCACATGCGCGCAGGCGTCGCCGCGCAGGTCGGTCAGGCGCAGCTCGGTGCCCCGGGCCAGCACCCGGTGCGTGTAGTTGCCGCCCGCCACCGTCTCGGCCCACACCAGATGGCCGGCCTCGCAGGGCGGGTTCGGCCAGTCGGCGGCCGGGACGACGGGCATGGTCTCGGCACGGGTGCCCTCCTGGGCGCGCGCGTGGTCGCGGGCTCCGTATGTGGTCGCTGTCGCCATCGCGAGTCCTCCGGCTCCTGGATCGTCTCTTCCGGTTAGTGCTGCTCCGGTCATTTCTGTCGCTCGACAGAAATTAGGAGGCGGTCGGGTCGCCGGGATTGCCCACGTGTTGCCGGTCGGTTACCGAGCCCTCACCAAGATCGCCCCGGGGGCCGTCGTACCAGGTGGTGTGCGAGGATCGAACGCATGGGAACGACGGGTGGGCGCCGGGTCGGCAGGCCCCGGGCCGCGCAGCGGCCGGACAGCGGGCTCTCGCCGCGCGACGAACTGCTCGCGGCGGCGGCCGAGTTGTTCACCACCCAGGGCTACGCGGCCACCACCACCCGCGCGGTGGCCGAGCGCGCGGGCATGCGGCAGGCCTCGATGTACCACTACGTCTCGGGCAAGGAGGAACTCCTCGCCGACCTGCTGGAGTCCACGGTCACGCCCTCGCTGACGTACGCCCGCCGCCTCCTCGCCGATGACGCGAGGCCCGCCGAGCAGCGGCTGTGGGACCTGTGCCGTACCGACGTCGAGCTGCTGTGCGGCGGCCCGCACAACCTCGGCGGCCTGTATCTGCTGCCCGAGGTGCGCACCGAGCGGTTCGCCGGGTTCCATGCCGTGCGCGCCGAACTCAAGGACGCCTACCGGCAGTTGCTCGCCGCCACCCCGGCCGGCGGCGCGCTCGCCAAGAGCGAGCTCGATCTCCGTACGGACCTGCTGTTCGGGTTGATCGAGGGCGTGATCCTGGTGCACCGCTCCGAGCCCGAGCGGCCGGTGTCGGTGTTCGCTGAGGCGACGGCGGACGCCGCGTTGCGCATCGCCGGGGTCTGAACGGCCGCCCCGGAGGGGGATCTTCACCCGCCACGGTGAGTGAACTTCGTACGCCCGTACGCCGTCACGCACCGTGTGCGATCGGGGGCTCAGCGTGCAAATGGGGCCGAGAGTACTCCGGTCCCGTGCCCGGTTTCAGGTGCTTGCTGAATATGACACGGCGATGATCCGGTCGGACTAAGCTCGCCCGCAGCGCACCGAGTTGAACCATATTCGTGCGCTTGTTCCCCATATGCGCGACTCCCAGTCGATTCGTTTCAGAGGGCCTACATGGTGAGTGTTCAGTCCCCGCCCGGGCGCCGAGAACTTCCCTACGCGCGCGTCTTGTTGCTCCCCGCGATAGCGATGGCCGCGGCGACCGGCGCCGCCGTCGCCGCGGTGACCGAGCCCGCCAGGGTCGCCGTCGGCTGGTGCGGCGGCGTCGCCACCCTCCTGGTGATCGCGACGGCGGCCGAAGCGGTACGACGCGGCCGCGGTCTGCGGGCCCTGCGCGAGGAGAGCACCCGTCACATCGCGTACCTGGAACAGCGCGTGGCCGCGCACGACCGCGAACTGGTGCGTCTGGGCCGGGACATCACGCCCGCCGCGATCCACCAGCTGCGCATCGGCGTTTCACCCAGAGAGGTGATTCGCAGCCTGGGCGACGTCGACCCGTCGTACCGCGACCTCACCCCGGCGCAGGCGGCCCTGGTCCAGCAGATGGTCGACATCGTCGACCACGAGGAAGCCCTGCGCGACTCGGCCGCCCGCTCCTTCGTGAGCGTCGCCCGGCGCGTCCAGGCCATCGTGCACCAGCAGGCCAGCGAGCTCCGCGAGATGGAGGAGGACCACGGCCGCAACCCCGAGGTCTTCGACGACCTGCTGCGCATCGACCACGGCACCATGCTGATCGGCCGTCTCGCCGACTCCATCTCCGTGCTCGGCGGCGGCCGTCCCGGCCGTCAGTGGCCCGAACCCGTCCCCCTGTACAGCGTGCTGCGCGGCGCCATGTCCCGCATCCTGGAGTACCGCCGGATCAGCCTGGACTCCATCGCCAAGGTCAACATCAACGGCGTCTCCGTCGAGCCGGTCATCCACGCGGCCGCCGAACTCCTCGACAACGCCACCCGTTACTCGCCGCCGCAGACCAAGGTGCACGTCACCGCCAGCGAGGTGCAGACCGGGGTCGCGATCGAGATCGAGGACGCCGGCGTCAGCCTCAGCGAGGAGGCCCGCGCCCGGGCCGAGGGCATGCTCGAGCGCGCCAAGCAGGGCACCGACCTCCAGGACCTCGGCGAGTCCCCGCGCCTCGGCCTCGCCGTCGTCGGCCGTCTGTGCACGGCGTACAACATGCAGGTCTCGCTGCGCTCCTCCGCCTACGGCGGCGTCCGCGCCGTCCTCATCGTGCCGCGCGACATGATGACCGAGGACCCCGCGCCCGGACTCGCGCACGGCATCGGCGCCGCCGCGGCGCCCAAGGCCGACGACGCGCTCGAAGGCCCCCAGCGCCCGCCCAAGAAGCGGCGCCCCACCAGCCCGAAGTACCCGGCCGCGGTCTCCATGGAGGACGACGTCCCCGTGGTCACCGAGTGGACCGCGGGCGGGCTGCCGCAGCGCCGCAGCCGCGTCAAGACCCCGCTCAGCCAGCGGATCGCCGAGCAGGAGGCCATCGAACGGGCCGAACGGGAGGGCCGGCCGACCGTCTGGTCGACGCCGAAGCCCGAGCCCGAACCGGTCAAGGACGAGCCCGCACCCGGCGCCTGGGTCGAGGCGTTCTGGAACGGCCTCAAGGACAAGCCCGACCCGCTCACACTCCAACCGCGAACCCGACCGGCCCGCGCCGAGGCCGATGACGAGGGAGACCTCAAGTGATCCAGCAGCGCGCCAACTTCGACTGGCTGCTCAAGGACCTGCACGACGGCGTACCGGGCATCGAGATGATCGTGGTGCTCTCCGCCGACGGACTGCGCATCGCCCGCTACGGCGGTGACCCGGACACCGCCGACCGCGTCGCCGCGGCCTGCGCCGGCCTGCAGAGCCTGGCGAGCGCGGTCGCCCAGGAGATCCCCAACAGCGACGGCAAGATGAAGATGGTCCTCATCGAGATCAACGGCGGCTACTTCTACCTGATGGCCGCGGGCGCCAACGCCTACCTCGCCGTGCTCTCCGACACGTTCGCCGAACCCGGCCTGATGAGCAACCGGATGTCCGACCTGGTCGCCCGTATCGGTGCCCATCTGACCAGTCCACCCCGACGCAACGGGCAGACCGTATGACTCCTCCGCAACGCCGGCGGCGCCGCTTCAAGGAACAACCGTCGCCACCGCCGGCCCCACCCGGCACCCCGAGACAACCGGAGCGGCTGTTCGTGGTGGCCGGGCCGGACGGCGACGGCGAGCGCGACGCGGACCTCGACCTCGTCACGTTAATCGTGGCGCGCGCCGACCCCCCGCCGTCCGCCACGCCCGAGCAGTCGGCGCTGCTCCGGCTCTGCACCACCCCCCTGTCCGTGGCCGAGCTCTCGGCGTATCTCAACCTGCCGTTCAGCGTGATGACGGTCCTGCTCACCGACATGCTGGCGGCCGGCCTGGTGACGGCGCGCGCACCGATCGTGCGCCAGTCCGTCGCCGACCGTTCCCTCCTCGAAGCGGTGATGCATGGACTTCAAAGGCTCTGACACCATCCCCGGCCCACGCACCGAGGACCAGCTGCCGCACACGGCCGCGGCGGCGGTCAAGATCGTGATCGTCGGCGGATTCGGCGTCGGCAAGACGACCATGGTCGGCTCCGTCAGCGAGATCAGGCCGCTGACCACCGAAGAGACCATGACGCAGGCCGGCATCGGCGTCGACGACAACTTCGGCTCGGAGACCAAGACGGCCACCACCGTCGCCATGGACTTCGGCCGCATCAGCATCACCGACGAACTGGTGCTGTACCTCTTCGGCACCCCCGGCCAGGAACGCTTCTGGTTCCTGTGGAACGGCCTGTTCGACGGCGCGCTGGGCGCGGTGGTGCTGGTCGACACCCGCCGCCTGGAGGTCAGCTTCGACGTCATAGGGCGGCTGGAGGAACGCGGGGTGCCCTTCGTCGTCGCCGTCAACACCTTCCCCGACGCGCCCCGTTACCCCATCGGCGAACTCCGCACGGCGCTCGACCTGCCGGACGAGATCCCCATCATCGAGTGCGACGCCCGCCGCCGGGCCTCCAGCCGGGACGTCCTGATGACCCTGCTGCGCTTCCTGCACGCCCTGGCAATGGCCAAGACCCCGGCGTGAGCCCGCACCCTCTCGTACCCCGGATCACTTCCCTCTCGAACGTACCCCGGATCACTTCCCTCTCGGAGCGACCATCGTGACCCCAGACCCCGCCTTCCCCACCAGCACGGACACCCCCACCACGGCCCCACCCCCGGGCTGCCCGGCGCACGGCATCGGGCCGGGTGGGCTGCGGCGGCTCTATGGGCCTGAGGCGGAGGACCTGGGGGCCCTGTACGAGAAGCTGCGCAGCGAGCACGGCCCGGTGGCACCCACGCTGCTGCACGAGGACGTTCCGATCTGGGTCGTCCTGGGGCACACCGAGAACATGCACATGGTGCGCTCGCCGTCGCAGTTCTGCCGTAACACCCGGCTGTGGACCGCCCTGCAGGACGGCACGGTCAAGCCCGACCATCCGCTCATGCCGCACTTCGCCTGGCAGCCCATCTGCGTCCACGCCGAGGGCGAGGAGCACCAGCGGCTGCGGGGTGCCGTGACCGGCGCCATGTCGACCATCGACCACCGCGGTATCCGCCGCCACATCAACCGCGCGACCCAGCTCCTCGTCAACCAGTTCTGCGAGACGGGCAAGGCAGACCTGGTCAGCCAGTTCGCCGAGCATCTGCCGATGATGGTGATGTGCGAGATCCTCGGCATGCCCGAGGAGTACAACGACCGCATCGTGCAGGCGGCGCGTGACATGCCCAAGGGCACCGAGACCGCGATCGCCAGCAACGCCTATCTGATGGACGTCCTGATGCGGCTCACCGCCCGCCGCCGGGCCGATCCCCAGGACGACTTCACCAGCCATCTGATCAACCACCCGGCGGGACTCACCGACGACGAGGTCGGCCAGCACCTGCGCATCATCCTGGTCGCGTCGTACGAGGCCACCGCCAACCTGCTCGCCAACGTACTGCGGGTGGTGCTCACCGACCCCGGGTTCCGCGCCCGACTCAGCGGCGGCCAGATGACGGTGCCCCAGGCGGTCGAGCAGTCGCTGTGGGACGAGCCGCCGTTCAGCACGGTGCTTCCCTACGTCGCCAAGCAGGACACCGAGTTGGGCGGGCAGCGCATCCGCAAGGGCGACGCCCTCATCCTCGGCATCGCGCCCGGCAACGTCGACCCACGGGTCCGGCCCGACCTCACGGCGAACATGCAGGGCAACCGCTCCCACCTCGCCTTCGGCGGCGGCCCCCACGAGTGCCCGGGTCAGGACATCGGCCGCGCCATCGCCGACGTCGGCGTCGACGCGCTGCTGACGCGGCTGCCGGACGTCCAACTCGCCTGCGAGGAAGACGAGTTGCGTTGGCGGGAGACCATCTCGAACCGGCATCTGGTGGAACTGCCGGTGAAGTTCGCGCCCAAGCCCCAGCAGGACGTCATGGCGCGCCCCGCACATCCGCTGGCCTCGCGGCAGCGCCCCGGCGACTGGCAGGTCGGCACACCCCTGCCCCAGGTGACGGTCCCGGAGCCTCCCGCCCCGGTCATGCCGCCCGCGCCCACGTCGGTCCCCATGCCCGAACCGGCCCGCCGGCCGAGCATGCTCCAGCGTTTCCTGCGCTGGTGGCGCGGCGAGTGACCGGCCGGCCTGCGCAGGTCACCCGGCCCACTCGTCGTACGACGACCAGGCCGGCAGCACCCGCGGGCTGACGAACCGGTGCTCGCGTCCCGTGATCGGGTCGGTGAACTCCAGCACCCGCGCCAGTAGTTGGAGCGGGCGCCGGAAGTCACCGGCCGCCACGGGGTCGGCCACCACCGGATAGAGGGGATCGCCGAGGATCGGCACCCCCAACGCGCTCATGTGGACCCGTAGTTGGTGCGTCTGCCCGGTACTCGGCAGCAGCCGGTACCGGGCCAGTCCGTGTCGGTGCTCCAGCAACTCGATCCGGCTGACGGCGTTGGGCTCGCCCTCGACCTCACGAGCGGCCAGGACCCCGCGCTCCTTGACGATCCTGCTGCGCACGGTGCGCGGCAGGTCCAGCCCGGGGTCGTACGCCGCCACCGCCTCGTACTCCTTGCCCACCCTCCGGTCGCGGAACAGGGACTGGTACGCGCCGCGCTCCTCGGGCCGTACCGTGAACAGCACCAAGCCGGCCGTCAGCCGGTCCAGCCGGTGGGCGGCGCCCAGCGTCGGCACACCCAGCTCCCGCCGCAGCCGCGCCAGGGCCGTCTCGGCGACATGGCTGCCACGTGGGGTGGTGGCCAGGAAGTGCGGCTTGTCGGCCACCACCACGTGCTCGTCCTGGTAGACGACGTCGATCGTGAACGGCACCCGCTCCTCGTCGGGCAGCTCGCGGTGGAACCACACGTACATTCCCGGCAGGTACGCCGTCGCGCGCGACACCGGGCGACCGGCGGCATCGACGATCCGTCCCGCGTCCAGCATCTCGTCGATCACACCGGCCCCAGCCGCCAGTCGCGCCACGAGATGATCCCGTACGGTCGCCCAGGCTCCTTCGGCCGGCAACCGCACCCGCACCGGGTCCACCCCGTCGCGTTGCGGCAGGGGGGAGGGCGGGGGCGGGGTACGGCGTCTCATCATGATCAAGCGTACGAGGTGGCACCGGACGGCGATGCGATCAGAGGGGCGGAAACCAGCTGCGCCCCGTCCGGACGAACACCTGGGCGGATTCGGAAATACCGGCTCGGTGATCCGTCGGGGCCGGGATTCGCGGATACTTCGTTGCGCCAGAAACATGTGTGCGACTCGAAACAGTTGCGAACCGAAACAGTTGAAGACATTCGAGTCAACGGCTAAGCCTGGCGGGCCCGTTGCGTGAAAACGGACCCCTGGGGGCGCATCGGGGGTGCGAGGTGTGTGACGTGCGCTTCTCTTGGTAACGCGTACTGAGTGGGGTGTTGTTCGGGGGCGCACACCGTAGGTCGGGTACGCATCAACACGTAGACACGTGCGCCTTCCCGCGTCGGCATGCGGCTGGCACAGTTGTATGGCTCGGCCACGTCGTACAAGCGGGCTTGGAGCGGCCCGCTCCTTCTGTGGACTGGGCGCGTGGGGTGATGTACGTGGACCAGAGACGGACTGTGGGACGGGCGCTGTCGGCACGGTGTGGTCCAGCAGCGTACGAAGGCAAGGCCCGGGGGAGGGGCCTGGCGCCGGCGCGACCGCTGACCTGACGCCCGACCGCTGGGGCGTGAACCGGCGCCCGTTCCCCGCGGTGACAACTCGTCCTCGCCGCTTGGTAGATACATCTGTTACTCTGCCGCGAAATCGCCAACAGGCTGAGACTGCTCCATCCAAGCACTTGGGCAAGGTCGTCGACGTCACTTCCGACGCCCTCACACCCGACGGCAAGGCGCGCGCGATCGGAGAAGGTCATGACGGGATATCCTGTCCGATTTCCGGACGACTTCTTGGATCCTCCGTCGTCTTGGCGCTCACTCGAATGAGGTTGACGCGCATCCCTCGGCCGCGCATTCAGCGTTGTGATCTGGCCACGGAGAAAAAGCACCTTGAGCAGAAACTGGGAGAGATTCATGCCCCAGAACGTCACCATCGAGTTGCCCATACCTTTCCGGCTGAACTCCGGTCTGGCGGCCGCAAGGGAACGTAATCTGCAATGGATGCGTCACCAGGAACTGGTACTGGGGGAAAAGGCCGCCCAACGCTATGTGTTCTCCGCGGTGGCGGACCTGGCCGCCTACAGCTACCCGGACGTCGAGGGCGACGACCTCGATCTGGCTTTCGACACCATGGGCTGGTTCTTCCTGTTCGACGACCTCTTCGACGTCCCTGCGGGCCACCGGGCCGAGGAAGCCGTCGACGTGTGCCACCGGCTCATCGCCCTCCTCCGCGACCCCGTGCCGCAGGCGGGCGGGCACGACGCACCACTCGTGAGGGCTTTCGCGGACATCTGGTGCCGAGCCGGGATCGGTATGTCCGAGGAATGGCGGCAGCGGGCCGCACACAACTGGGTGGACTACCTCACGGGAAATCTCACCGAGGAAATCGACCGGCGTACCTGGGTTCCGCAGGACTTCGCCACCCGGATGAGGATCGGCCACCGCACTCTCGGACTGGTGCCGTCGCTGGATCTGGCCGAAAGGGTGGGACACTTCGAGATCCCACAGCTCATCTGGCACAGCAGCCATCTGGAATCCATGCGGCAGGCGGCCGTCGACGCGGTCAAACTCATCAACGAAGTGATGTCCCTGGAGAACGACGACGCGCGGGGCGATCCGAATCTGGTGCACTGCCTTGTACGAGAACGCGACTGCTCCCGGCCGGAGGCCATAGAAATGGCCGTCGCCCTCGTTCAGTCGGCGGTCGCCAGACTTTTCGCGCTAGCGAAACGGACTCCTCTGTTCTGCACCCGTCTCGGGCTCACGAGCGATGAGACCGACAAGGTCCGGCGCTATGCGAGCGCCATGATCACGTGGATACGCGGCAGTTATGACTGGAGCCGAATCAACGGCCGTTATTCCCCGTACACGGCCAGCGCCCTGGGCTCCGGCGTGACCGGCCAGCTCCATCCCGCGAACCTCACGTCGGTGTCTCCGTAGAAAAACCGTTGGGCCCCGCACCCCCCGCTTGGCAGGATGCCGTGCATGCCGTTCACTGCCGATGTCGTGTTGCCCGAGGGGGCCCTCGCTCGGGGGGCGCAGCCTGTGCTTTCCACCGGTGACGGGCTGGTGCTGCGGCCCTGGCGGGGGGAGGACGCGGGGGCCGTGCATGAGGCGTTCCAGGATCCGCTCATGCATCAGTGGCACATCCGGCGCAGTGACTCCGAGGAGGAGGCCGCCGGGTGGATCCGGGAGTGGCAGAAGGAGTGGCAGGGCGAGCGCAACGCCCAGTGGGCCGTGGTCGACGCGGAGACCGACCGGCTGATGGGGCGGGTGGCGCTGCGTGACATCCGGCTCGTCGAGGGACTGGGCAAGGTCGCGTACTGGACCACCGCGGCGGCCCGCGGCCAGGGCGTCGCCGTCCGTGCGACCAACACCCTGACCCGTTGGGCCTTCGACGAGATCGGCTTCCACCGCCTCGAGCTCCTGCACGCCACCGCCAACCGGGCCTCCTGCCGCGTCGCCGCCAAGACGGGCTTCACCCTGGAGGGCACCAAGCGCCGTGCCGCCTACCACCAGGACGGCTGGCACGACATGCACCTGCACGCCCGCCTGCGCGAGGACAGCGCCTGACCGGCCGGCGGTTCCCGGTGCGCGGCACTGCCTCGCGAGGCGGGCGCGAGGCCTGCGCGACGACATGCGCGGGCCTCGCGGACACGACCTGGGTGAGTGCGAGACGCCTGGTGGACGGGTGTGCGAGCGTGCCGCGCACCCGGCTCAGACGGCCGCTTCCTGAACCGCCGGCTCCGGTACGGGACCTCCCGCCTCCGACGTCCTGCGGTACGCCCGGTAGGCGGCGCCCGCCAGCAGCGTGGCCGCGAGGAACAGGACCGTGAACCACTGGAAGTACCAGTGAGGCCATGGTCACGATGACCTGCGATAACCCCGTTGGTAGGCGCCTGACCAGCCAAAACAGCGTTGGTACGCGTTGGCTGACGTTGGGTGCGTTAGACAGTGTTGTGCCCCCGTTGTGCCCTGAGGCACGGCGGGGGCACTGTCACGCTTCGTCACTCAGCGGCGGAATCGGGATCGTGTAGTTGAGGGTGTACCGGTCGGCCGCGACCACGATGTCGCACGTCTCGACGGGGCGCTCCTCCACCTTGTACGTCCGGGTAATGACCATGACGGGTACGCCAGGAGCCATCTGCAGCTGGTCAGTCTCGTAGGGCCGCGGCGCGCGCGCGTTCACGTCTTCAGTGACTTCCGTGATGTGCTGGCCGATCGAGTCCATGCGCGGCACAACGCCGGTGATCGGTCCGCCCTCAGGCTGCTCGATGGGCGTGCCGGCTGTGAGGGCGCGCGGCTCGTAGGACGTCGACAGCATGACCGGCTCGTCGTCGGCGAAGAACCGGTACGTAGTGCGCACCACCTCGTCGCCGGGCTCAATGCCGAGTCGTTCGGCGACCGCCTTCGTGGCTGTCGTGACGCGCGTCTGATACTCCCACTCAGACCGTCGCCCCTCTGCCTCGGTCTGGCGCTTCATGGGGGAGCTCACCGGACGCTTCCCGTACAGGTCGCCGGAGATGCGCCGGCGCAGGGGGCGCTGTTCGCGGACGAAGGTTCCGCGCCCCTGCTGCTTGATGACCAGGCCCTCGTTCTGCAGGGCCTCGACTGCCATGCGGATGACGATGCGAGAGACGCCGTATTCGGCCATCAGGTCCGCCTCGGACGGCAGCTTGTCGCCGGCCTGCAGGTCGCCGTCGAGGATGCGCTGACGGATGTCGTCGGCGATCTGCACGTAGGCCGACTTGCCTTGGAACTGAGCCACTGTGTCCCTTTCGTCTACTGGTCCTGACAAGTAGAGCACGTGGCTGACCTGCAGTTCTATAGCCGCTTTGGGTAGTCGCCCCGTCACACCCTTGCAGAGTCGTCCTACTCGTTATAACGTCTTCTTCAGCGGCACTTTCTGCACAAGCCGCAAGTTCAGCTCTGCCTCAGACAACACAAAGGCCCCGACGGGGGTGTCCCGGAGTTGGCGCTCCGGGCCCGTCGAGGCCGACGCATCAGAGAGTTGGGTCTCCGAATGCAGCAAGAGCGTATCGCGCCTGCCCAGAAGCAGGCCCCCGAGGGCGAACCGCTCCGGGTCAAGGACATCGCCGCCGCCCTGCGCGTCGACAGCAGCACCGTCTACCGCGAGATCACGTCCGGTCGGCTCGACGCCTACCGCGTCGGCTCCGGCCGCGGCACCTTCCGCGTCCCCCGCGCCGCCTTCACGCAGTACCTCGTCGAGCGCGGCATCCCGACGAGCGAACTGGCGGTGACGCTGTGAACGCCAAGACCAACCCCCTGCAGCTGTTCGCCGACTCGCCGATTCCCCTCGCGCTCACCGAGGCCGGCGAGCAGGCCGCAGCCGCCACCGTCAAGCCGCGTAGCTGGTCGTTCATCGACCGCCGCACGGGCGAGACCGTGCAGTACACGTGCATGGACGGGTGCACCATCGACCACACCCGCGAGATGGGCCGCTCCAACTTCCGTGAGGACATCTGGTGTTGGTTCTGGGACGAGTCCCTGACTCTCCCGGTCAACGAGAACGGCCAGCCGGAGGAGTTCCGCGTCCTGTCCACTGTCATCAAGGTGGAGCCCTGGTCGGGGAAGGTCGCCGAGCGCCTGCCGTTCGCCGTCGTCGAGCTCGTCGATGACCACTTCATCGACGGCCTCGACCCGGACGGCCTGGAGACGGTCATCAACACCCTCGCCGCCCGCGTCGAGGGGATGCGCCAGACGCACCGCCGCCTCGTCGAGGTGCGTGAGGCGTACCGCCAGCGCGCCGCCCGCGGGGGTGTCGCCTGATGCCGCGCCGTAACGCCAACGTCGACACGAAGCGCCGCCAGGCGCCGGCCGACCTCGACTCCCCGCGCATCGCTCGTCGTCTCGCCATGAAGGCCCGCCGTAAGGGGTGGGCTGCATGAGCAACGAGGAGCAGCGGGCGAAGAAGTTCGTTGAGCGTCACTTCCCGGTGACCGCCGCGTTCCTCGCCGCCGAGCGCGGCGAGGGCCCGGTGCCCGTCTACGGGCCCGGCGAGACGCAGAACGTGCACGACGACCAGCCTGAGCCGTGGGTGAAGGTCCGCGTCGACTACCAACTGTCGCGGTTCGAGCTGTTCGCGGTCGTGGCGGCCGGCTACGCGTCGACGAACATCGGCCAGAACCCGGACGACATGTCGGTGCAGCAGATCCGCGACGACGTCGAGGCGCACCTTGCAGGCACTTCGTCGCTGGAGCTGGACGCCCTCGTCGAGGAAGTCGCCGGCCAGATCGAACGCGGCGACCACCCGGATCAGATGGCCGCACTGCTGCGCGCCATGGACCGGGCCTACCGACCTCGAAATGAGCGGGAGCCAATCATGCAGCAGCCCCGATATGGGGACGGCACAGTCACCTTGCAGACCCTCGACCACGGTGAGGTCACGATCACCGAACCCCGTTGGTGCATGGGGCACAACGCCGAGGCGGTCGTGCACCGCGTCGACATCACCCACAACGGCCGGCCGGTCTTTGCAGAGGTGGAGACGGACCTCGGCACGGAGCAGCTGCTCGAGGCATCCATTTCGTGGGCGCCGTTCGCCGAGCTGCAGCCGGAGCCGTACCCCGTGGCGGCCCTTGGCGACCTGCCGCCCATGGATCCCGCGCAGCTGCGGGCGGTGGCGGCCGAACTCGGTCTGTACGTCGGCCGCCTGTACCGGCTGAGCAACGAGCTCGATCGGATCCGGAGGGCGGAATCGTGAGCGACGACCGCGCCCTGCTCGCCGCCGTGTTCGAGGCCATTGCTCTCCCGTATCCCGCGACGGTCGGCGACGCCGAGGTGCACGACCGGATCCTGCTGGACCGCGTGATTGACGCCCGTATCGCCATCGAGGGAGTGCTGCAGCGCGGCGACGATCCCGGTTGGTCCGCGGACTACCTGCGATCGCGTCTCGCCGAGAAGCCGGCCGTCGGCTACCGCCAGGCGGGTGAGCAGCCGTGAGCCGCTACGTCCACGTTCCGCGGCCGACGGAGCACGCGGCCTTACGGGCCTGCGAGAAGTCCCCGCGGCCGACTCCCTCGATGCCGGCGATTCTCGCCGACCTGCTCACCGCGCAACGGCTCGGCGACCACGAAGGCATCTGCCTCCTCGCCTGCCGCGCCGTCCGAGTGTCCCAACTGGAGGTTGGGCAGTGAAGAACGACGTTCTGAAGTGGGCCGCCCTCGCGGCGGCCCTGGTCGCCACCGCGTCCGCCGAGTACGAGTTGGCGCGCGCGGTCGGCTTCAACGAGTGGGTTGCCGCGGCCGTGCCGGGCGCCCTCGACATCTACACGGTGCGGGCCATGCGCGCCCACAAGGACGTGCTCACCGCGGTCGTGGCGATGATCGGAGTGAACGCGGCGAGCCATCTCGTCACGGCCGGTCTGCTGCCGGTGAACGTGCCGCTCGTCGTCGCCGTCTCGGCGATCGCCCCGCTCGTCCTGTGGCGCGTGCACGCCCTCCGCGTCGACGAGGGGACGCAGTCAGTGCGTACCCCCGTTGAGTACGTCGAGCCGGTCGAGGTCGAGCGCGTACCCGTCGAACCGGAGGCGTACCCGGCACTGCCGGAGCCCGTACCTGCCGTACCCGAGGCCGTACCCGTAGGCGCCCGCCTGCTGCCCGTTTTCGAGTGCCCCGGGGAGCTGCAGCGCGCCCTGCATACCCGCCCGGAGCCTGAGCCCAAGTACGTACCTGAGCCGCCTCCCGAGGACCCGTTGGAGGCGCTGGAGATGGGATGGGCCGCCGAGCAGTTCAAGGACGAACTGCTTGCCGGAGAGATCCCGTCGATTCACCGCATCAAGTCCGAGTGCCGCGTCGGCCAGGACAAGGCGAAGCAGATCCAAGAAGCGTTCCGTGAGGCTCTGCCGAAGCTGGCAGGTCAGGGGGTGTCGTCATGAGGTGGCTTCTGCTGGGTGCTGTCCTGGCCGTGTTGCTGCTGTTCCCGTCGCTGCTCGCCGCTGTGGCTACGGCCACGGGGTGGCTGCTCGGTAAGGCCGTCCTGGTGGCCGGTCTGCGAGCGCGCCGTCTGTCGAGGTGGGCGCGATGACCGAGGAACTGCCGGGCCTGCCGGAGAAGTACCGTCGGTACGCCGCCGCCCCGGGCGAGGACGTCGCCGCCCACCATCGGCCTCCGAACGTGCTGTACGACTCGCAGGGTCGTCCCGTGCACTTCACGATCGGGCAGCCGCTGCAGCCGCCTCCGGTGGTCGTGCAGCTGCCGGATCGGGGGCTGTCGCCGGAGATGCAACGGCTCATCATCATCACGTTTCTGGTGCTGGCCGTGGTCGTCGTGTGCACGGCCGCCGTGTGCGCCGTGGTCGTCATCGTCGGCGGAACCCTTATGGGGATCATCGGCGCCGTCACCGCGAACCTCCCCATGGTCGGCCTGTCCCTGGCCGGTGTGCTGCTCGCCGCCGGCTGGGCCGCATCCAAGATCCGCCCCTCTATCCGTACCGAATCCAGCGGCCGTAAGCACCGCTGACCTGCAACGGAAGGAATCCCATGGCGAAGCGCCGCAAGGTCCGGATCGTCTCGTGCGCCGACGACAAGCGCGCCGCCGGCAAGACCGGCTGGATCGTCGATGAGGCGCCCCCCGGCGAGCTCACCGAGGGCCGCTGGACCGTCAAGGTCGATGCCTTCTGGATCGCCGACGTCCTGTGCGAGACCAGCGAAATCACCCCGATCGACTGACCAGGGAGAACCCATGAACCGCGAACAACACCTGAAGCTGGCCGACGACGCCATCACCCGGGCCGAACGGCTCGCAGCGGACGCCGAACGGTACGCCATCCACCCCGACTACACGAACAAGGTCGGCCCGCTCGCCGCGGCCGGCGCCGTGTGGGCGGACATCTCCCGCGGTCACGCCGCGATCGCCGCCGCCATGCCCGAGACCAACGACGTGAAGACGGAGGCCTGACCCATGGCTGACGACCTCAGTTGGTCCGACTTCACCGGCGGCGAGAAGGCCCGCCTCCTCGGCCTGCACGCCCGGATGGCGAAGCGCGGCATCGCCGGCCCCACGGTCGACCTGAGCGACCTGCAGCGGAAGGTCCGGCGCATCGAGCAGCAGGCGGAGCGCCGCAAGAACAAGAAGCCCTGAGTACGCCACGGGGCGGCCGTACCCGGCACAGGTACACCGGCCGCCCCGTGCACCCGATCACCCCTTGGAGCAACCGGAGATCACATCATGACCGACCTTCACGCCCCCGCCAACGTCGAGGAGCCGGGTACGCCTGTACCCGTCGTACTCGACAAGGGTGACAAGGCAGGTACGGCTGTACCTGAGTCTGCACCCGAAGAGGTACGCCCCCGCCGCCGTATCCGTATCGACTCCCTGCGGCGGGTGTTCGTCGACACCCGCCAGAACCCCGGATACCGGTTCACCGTCCGCCACGGCTCCTACGTGTGGGGCGGTACCCGCGTCCTCGCCCGCCGTACCTGGGAGGCCCGCACCACCGCCATGCACCACCGCTTCATGCGGATCGCCGAGGCGGCCGGCAACGAAGAGATGGTGACCAAGTGGGAACAGCGGGCCTACGCCTACCGCTTCGCCCGGCACAAGAGGCGCATGGACCTGCTGCAGCTGGCCATCAACCTGCCGAAGGCCGTCTTCAGCGCGGTCGTGTCCGCGGGTGGGCTGCTGCTGGTGCTGGGCATCATGCTCGCCTGGTACCGGCACGACGTCCGTGACGTGCTGGCTCCGCTGAACGCGGCGATCGAGTTCGTCGGCTGGGTGGCGTTCCTGGCCGGCGTCATCTGGAAGCCGCTGCTGTACTCGGCGCCGCTGCTTGCCCTGCTCGGCGTGTGGTCCGTGGGCCGTGCCCAGGGCACCGCGCCTACGTGGGCGCTTCCCGTCGACGGTGACGAGCGGGACGTCGTGCCTGATGAGAACGCCATCATGCGCGCGCTGCAGAACCTGAACCTTCCGCCGCTGAATAAGGCCCTCAAGGAGGGATGGAAGCCGCGGTGGGTGCAGCCGTCGACCCGGTCGGGGAACGGCTGGCATGCGCAACTGCAGCTGCCCGAAGGCGTGCCCGTTGAGATGGTCGCCGACAAGAAGTCGACGCTGGCGCACAACCTGATGCGCAAGCCCATCGAGGTGTGGCCGACGGAGCCGCGTGACCAGGCCGGCGTGCTGGACCTGTGGGTCGCCGACCCTGGTGTCCTCACCAAGCCAGTGCCGCCGTGGCCGCTTCTGAAGGAGGGAACGACCGACTTCTTCCGCGGTGTACCCGTCGCACTCAACGCCCGCGGCGAGCAGGTCATCGGCCGGCTGATGGCATCGAACTACCTCATCGCCGGAATCATGGGCAGCGGCAAGTCATCGCTGGTCATCGCCCTGCTCCTCGGTGCGATGCTCGACCCGCTGGTCGAGATCGACGTGCACGTCCTGGCGTACAACTCCGACTACGACCCGATGCGGCCGCGTCTGCGGAGCCTGGTCAAGGGCGACGACGACGAGCATGTGGTCGCGGCCATGGACACGCTGCGCGCCCTGGCCGGCGAGGTGTCCCGTCGCGGGCAGGAACTGGAACGCATCGGCACGGACACCAAGGTCACTCGCGAGATGGCGGAACGCGACCCGTCCATGCGGCCCCGGATCGTCGTGTTCGACGAGGTCCATGAGCTTTTTACCCACAAGGAGTACGGCAAGGAAGCCAAGGAACTGGCGCTGAAGGTCACCAAGAAGGCCCGGAAGACGGCCATCACGCTGCTGTGGATCACGCCCGACGCGGACGCTAACAGCCTCCCGCGTGGGATCTCCAAGACCGTCTCTCACCGGGTCGCGTTCGCCATCAACGACCATCAGGGCAACGATGCGATCCTCGGCACTGGCATGCACAAGAACGGGTACTCCGCGACGACCCTCGTCGCAGGTGAAGACGTCGGCACTGCCATGGCCGCGGGCTTCGGAAAGACGCCCGGACTGATCCGCTCGTACTTCGTGCGGAAAGAGGCAGGCATCGACGAGGTCACCCCGGTCGTCGAGCGCGCCATGAAGGCGTACAAGAACGACGCCGGCACGTGGGAGGTGCCCACCTTCGCCCCCGTCGACCATCTCGACGACATCGCCAAGGTGCTCGGGCACGAGCCGCGGATGCTTACGCAGGACGTGCTGCGCGGCCTGCAGGACCTCAATCCAGTCGAGTACGGCAGCTGGTCGTTCCGGGATCTCAAGCGCGTCCTGGACGAGGCCGGACACGGCGACTACAAGACCGGCGGCAAGATGCACGTCAGTCTCGACCGCGTCCTCGAAGCCATCGCCGGCCGCGACGAGGACGATCCCGACGACGAGGGAGGGGCCGAGGACTGAGGGAGTTCTCCCTACCCGCCTCCCCACCCTGCCTCCCTGCACATGACCTGCGGAAATGGCCATTCAGGGAGGCAAGGGAGGCAGCATCAGAGAGACGTCCAGACCCCCGAAAACGGGGTGTTGGCCTCCCTTCCGCAGCCTCCCTCCCTGCACGACAAAGGCCCCCCCTCGGTCCTCGAGGGCGGGGGCCTTTCGTGTTTGTGGGGCGGGTGCAGGTACCGCTCGCCGAGAACGACGGGTCATGACGGCCCTTGCGCGCATGGTTGAACGCGTTTGACACCCGCCCAGTGCGGCGGCCGACCGGCAAGGTGACCGCCGCAGCTGGAGGAGCCGGCCGGAGACGCCGTGGAGGAGCCTCCGGCCGGCACAGGCCGCGGACCATCAGTGCGGCCATGCAGGGCGGGTGCGGCTACCGAACTCGGCGAGCAGGAACCGAGTGGCACTTCGGCGGCCCGGGGGCGCCTAATCCCCGACACCCGAACCCGCAGCCTAGAAGCTCGGCGCCGCGAGGCCCGTAGAACCGAGCTCGATCACACTCGCCGGATAGCGCGCCGCGGTGAACGCCAGATACGCGAATACCTGAAGACGCACCGTCAGCGTCCCGGAGCCGACGTCGGGGAGGACGCGGGACCGGATCCCCGACTCGTACAGCAGCAGGTCGCTCGCACGGACGACGTGAATGACGTCCTCGTTCGTGCCCGCGCCGAGGGTCGTCGGCAGGTTCGGATCCGTGACGACGGGGAGCCCGTGCATCTGGCCGACGACCTGCTCGGATCCGACGGTTCCGAGGGTGGCTACGGCGTTCTGCGGGTTGCCCGCGTTCGGGACGACCAGAGGGCGCCCCGTCGAGTCCGAGGCCGCGAGGAACCACGCCCAGCGTCGCGGATGCATCACGATCGCCGTGGGCGGCATGAACCGGTTCGTGTGGACCCGCTGCACGGCATCGGCGAGCTTCGAATAGAGGCCGGCGACCGTCGGCGAACCCGTCGTGTAGGCGATCGTCGTGATACCCGAGGTCGCTCGGATACCCGTCACCTGGCCGGAGCTACCGGAACCCGAGATGACCTGTAGGTCGGTCTTCGTCGCGTGGTCCGCGATGAGATCCCGGAAGATGACCTGATCGAACGAGACGGGTGACTGGTCGATGAGCTGCACGGCCACGTCCTGCTGGCCGGCGATGGTGCGCACCGGAGCCTGCACGTAGGTGTCCGTCATGTCGGTCTCGGCGACCGCGCCGTTGTCCGCGGTCTGCACGGCGGTCGCCGTACCCGTCAGCACCTTCGGGATGTTGATGCTGTCCGTGCCCGGGGGCAGCGGCTGCATGCTGCACAAGTTCGCGTAGGCGCGGCCGGCCCTGGCCAGTTCGACGTACTGCGACATGACCCAGAGCGGGGGCGTGAAGTAGCCGCCTGCCCCGTCCGTGCGGCTGAGGTCGCGGCGCTCCACAGCCTCCTGCACATCCTGTGCGTGGCGCTGTAGGCGCCTCCGGGCCGACCCGTCCGAGTCCATGCCGATCGTCGAACGCATCAGATCCTGCATGTACGAGCTGCCGTTGCCCTGCTCGTAAGTCCGCGGCTCGTGCGACACCGACCAGCCCGACGGCTGCGGCGCGCTCGCCGAGCGGCGCTCCATGCCCGCGCCGGCCGAGCGGCGGGCGGGCGTCACGTTCGGCGCGTTCTCCAGCGCACTGATCTGGCTTCGGACGTCCGCGAGTTCGCGGGCGATCCGGTCGAGTGAAGCGTCATCGGACGGGTGCAGCGACTCAGGGCCGCGGCGCTCGTAGCCGTTGACGAGGCTGACACGTTGCGAACGAAGCTCTTGGCGGCGCTCCTTGAGGCGCATGAGCTCCAGGCTGTCTACAGCCATGGGAAACCCCTGGTGGGTGTGCGCATCGGCGTACCCAGTGCCAGGGCTTCGCGGCAATGCTGATTGACGTGGAGTCGACCAGTGCCAGGTCTCGCTCTACATCCGTGGGGCCAGTGCCAGGCCGCCCGCGTCAAGCCTCAGTGCCAGAGGCCGCGCCAGATGGAGCTGAGATCACGGTACGCCAAACCGTGCTAGCGGGGAAGTACTAGCAGAGTGGGGTTTGGGCCCTATCGGATCTGCGCGACCGGCACGTGAGTGAGGCAGTTGCTGCCGCACCAACACCGCGGCGGCCGTGAGCCGTTCGTCAGCGCGGCCCCCAGGCGCCCACCCGCCCGCCTGTTGCAGGACGCGTGAGACAGCCGCCGGGGGCCGTCCGTGCCGCCCTGAGAGCGCGGGATGACGTGGTCGTAGTCGAGCTTCTGCTCACGGAACATCGGCCCGTAGCAGAACGGGCACGGGTCACCGTCCCGTAGATCCTTCAGAGCCTTCGCGCGCGCCTGCTGATGCTCCCAGCCGAGGCCCTGCTGAGTCGTCGTCTTCCGGGGGCCGGCCATGGAACTCTCCTGAGGTTGCTGCGAGTTGATGCTGCATTCGACTTGACGGGAAAACCCGCAGGTGAGAGGCTATAAGCACCGCAAACGACAGGCCCCCCGGCGAGGCTCGGCCCCGGGAGATGGAAGTCGGCGGAACCTAGATCGAATTCGTTGAAATCCGCCATTTCAAGATCATTCCCCCCTGAGGTTTTTTGCTCCGGGGGGAAAATTTCCTGAAGGGCGGGAGGGTCAGGACGCGTCGCGATCAAGAAAACCGGTTTCCCTGGATCATGCCTCTGACCTGCGGGTTTGCCTCACCATCCCTCGCGGCGCCGCATGTGCAGGTGAACCTGACGCTGCCAGTTGGTCATCTCGGCGTTGCCGGGGTCGTAGGCCCGCAGGTTGAGGAGGCGTTGCGCGTACTGCCCGCTCATCGTCCTCGTCTCGGTCTTGCGCTGCTGGTACCTGCGCACGGCCATGACGAGGTTGTCCTGAGAGGCAAGGGAGTAGACCGTGCTCAGGTCCATGCCTGCTCCCTCGGCCAGGCCTGCCAGGTCGCTGGGCTTGGGTGTCCTGCCGCGGAAGGTGCTGGGCACGGTGGTGTCGAGTGTGGTGGTCACGCTGTCTCCTTGGGTGGGCGGAGTGCGGGCGGTACGAGGTTGATGAAGCCTGCGGGTCTGGGCTTGGGTGTCTGGTCTCGCCAGTTGAGGACGGGTACTTGGTAGCGCTGGTGCAGGGCGTCTTTGCGCTGCTGCGGGGTGTCGTGGCGTACCCACATCCGGTTGAGGTGCAGGGCTTCGGCTCGCCTCGCGGCATTGTCGAATCTGTCGCGCCAGGTGTTTCCGATGGGGGTGACGTCGGCGATGACGCGTTGTGCTGGCGGCATGGCCCGGTGGTATTTGGTGAGGCTGTTGAGGTTGTGCGTGTAGTACAGACCGCACAGGCATCCCTGGATGGGTTGGTTGTGCTGCCCGCCGACGCAGGGGCCTGGCATCAGGTGAGGGCCGTTGTTGAAGAAGAATGCGCCCCGACGTCCGGCGAGGGGCGGGCTTAGCCAGTCCTCTTCCAGCAGGAAGATCCGCCACGCGCTCACGCGGCATCCTCCTCGGGCAGTTGATGGTTGGGGCACTGCCCGCCGTGCACGTCGGTGCAGGGCGGCCGGCGGGGTCTGCGGCAGAGGACGGCTCCGCAGCCGCGCACGCACCGCCGGCCGCGCTGACCGGTGAGCGGTCGAGAGCACACGGCGCAGCGATGGCGGGCGCTCATGCGGCATCACATCCGGGATGTGTGGTCTGCCCTGCTTCCAGCGGTTCGAAGGGGAAGCCGCAGCCGGCGCACTTCGGCGCCTCGGAATGTTGCGCCCACAATGGGCTGAGTCCCGTCTCAGCCCGACTCAGGGAGCTCCCGTAGCCGTTGAGACGGGTTGAGTCGGGACTCTCGCTATTGCGGGCGTAGCTTTTGAGGCCGATCCCGGAGTAGGTCGGAATCTGCTTTCCGGAGTCGTCTCGGGGGCGTGTGCGCTTCGCCTGGGGGACGACCGACAGAAGGTTGCGGCCGAGCATGGCTTTGGATCCGGGGCGGATGCCCTGGTCTTCGGCCCATTCCTTCCATGCCTCCCACAGCTCGTCGACGAGCACCTCGTGCGTGGGCCCCTTCTCGCAGCACTCACGGACGAACGCGGACGTCGGCGACGCGGTGTCCTGCATCGTGGTGACCGCGTCGGCAGAACCAGGCGGCTCCGTGATGTGGCCTTGCCGCTCCAGCCGGGCGAGACCGTCGAGCGCCCAGTTGAGGATGCCGGGCATCTCCGCGGCGAGCTTGTCGGTGAGGTCGGTGTCTTCCTTGCCGAGCCAGCTCACGGTCATGTTCAGCACGATGAAACGGCGTGCGATCACGCCGGAGGCGTCACCGAAGTTCGGCAGCTCGTTGGACAGGATCATGAGGCGGGTGGGCATCTTGCCCGTCCACGGGTCCTTGAACTTCCGGTCGACGTCGATGGTGTCCTCACCAGAGATGGTGAGCAGCCGCTCGACGACCTGGTGCCCGTCCTTGCCCGCGAGACGGGCATCAGAGATGACCGCGAGGGACTTGCCGAGCAGCGGCGACAGACCGAAGTTCGTGGCCAGGCCGGCGAGCGTCGGACCGGCCATGTTCCCCTTGCCGACCAGGTTCGTCAGGATGCGGGCGATCGTTCCCTTGCCCGAGCGGGTCGGCCCGACGACGAGCACGATTTTCTGCTGGTCAGTGCGCCCGGACAGGACGTAGCCGAACCACTCCTGCAGAGCCTTGATTGATTCCTGGTCGTCCGGCCAGATGCCTTTGAGGAACTGCTCCCAGTTGGGAGCAGTGGCCTCGGGGTCGTAGTCGAACGGCACCGACACGAGGTTGAAGAACCCAGGGGTGAGCGGCAGGAGTTCACGGTCACGGACCCGTAGCAGCCCGTTCGTGCATGCCACGATGGGGCCTTCATTTCCGTGCGCATAGGAATGTCCAGAGTCCCGACTCAGCCCGTCTCGGGAGATCCATTCGGGGGCGTCGACGGACGGCCGCAAGTGCGTGACTGCGGCGATCGCTTCCATGAGATCGGAGATCTTCCGCTTGGTTGGCGACCAGTTGCGGATGACGTCCTTGCCTTCCTTGTCGAGGCCTGCGACGTAGATGGCGTACTCCAGCTTCTTGTAGAGGCTGGCTTTCACCTCCTGGTCGTCCATCTCGCGCCAGTACGAGCCTTCCCAGCGCATCCACGTACCGCGCCAGTGCCTCCGGGTGGGCAGGCCCGTGTCAGGGTGTCGCCAGGCCGGAGCCAGCTCCCGGGCAACGGCCATGGGGTTCGTGGGTGGCGGCATCTCGCGTTCGTCGGTCATGCCGCCTCCTTCCTGGTGCAGTCGAGGTACCTGCCGGGTTGGCCCGGGATGCGAATGGGTGGCCATCCGGGCGTGGCGCGCAGCTGGTGCGGGGGCTGAGGCTTGGCAGCTGCGTCGAGCTCGGCGCGAGTGCGCCGATCAGCGAGAGACGGCCGCGGCCGAGATGCCTCGCGGAACCAAGCGAGCAGAGCTTCCTCGTCGCCGTACTTCCTCCACAGCTCGGCGGCCTCGAGCGCGGCGGCGAGCCGGCGGGGGTCGTCGGGGGGCAGGGCACGCCAAGCGGCACCGCCGTACTTGGGAAAGGCGCGGGCCGTCCAGTACGCCTTCGCCTCCGCCCAGAGCTGCACGATGGCCTCGACGTCCGGGTTTTCATCGCTCACGCCGCCACCACCTGAGGCCTCAGGACGATGACGTACACGGCGCCGCAGGGGCCGGTCTTGAGGACGGAGCGGACGAGCGGCAGGGGTGCGCGGTGCAGGTGGGGGTGCCCGCACTTGGGGCACTCGTCCACCTTGACCTGCCTGTGCCACTTGGAGGAGCGGGAGCGGTACGTGTCGAGCCTGCCCGCTACGCGTGGCGGGTCGCCCTGCGCTACGGTTGCAGCGGACGAACCGCCCGCCGCGGAGTCTTCCTGAAACGCCCCGGTCAGCCCCCGGGGCGTTTCTGCGTTCTGGCTCATGCTGCGGCGCCTCCGGTCTGCCCTGCGTCCCACGCGTCGAGCACCGCAACGGGGTAGAGCGTTCGCCGGCCGCGCCTCATGCCTCCGGGGATGTAGCCGGTGTACTTCCAGTACCGGACCGTCGCGGGCGCCACTCGGTACCGCTCGGCGACCTCTTCCGTGGTCAGGTACTGAGGCCCGGTCGACGCCGCGGACACAGCAACGTTGCGCTTCATCGTGAATCCTCCGTAGGGATTGAGCGCTATCCCTGACATGAGTACAGCAACGTCCAGTTGTTTTCAACCCCAGCAAGCACTAACGTCTATCCTCATGCAGGATCAAACACGATCAGGGGTTGTGGCCGATGCCGCGGTGAGTGACGCACTGGGTTCGGCCGAGAGCGTCGTAGGTAGGCGCGTGAAATCGCTCCGTATCGCCCGCGGATGGCCGCAACAGGAACTGGCCACCCGTATGAGCGACGAGGGCTTTTCGTGGCGACAGACCACCGTCGCCAAGACAGAGGCCGCGGACCGCCCGATTCGGGTGAACGAGGCCGCGGCCCTCGCCGGTATCTTCGGCATCACCCTCAACGACCTGCTGACCATTCCCATCGATGACGTCCACATGGCTCAACTGACTGTGGAAATGGGAGAGTTGCGGAGCCTCTACAAGGCTGCGAGCCAGCGCGTGAATGAGTGTGAGCGCACCAAGGAGCGCGCCGAGGCTGAGCTGTCCGAGGCCAGAGCAGATCTTCAGAGCATCGCGGGGAAGATCAGCGTTCTTGAAGAGCAGGAGCGGGCGATGCTCCGTGCTCGTGAGGAGGCGGAGCCCGCCGATGGCTGACGTGTACGACCGGTGGCATCTGTCCCGGCCGCCCACGAATGCCGAACCGTGCCAGGAGCACAGCACCAAGACCAAGACCGTCTATGCCAGCGCCGACCACAACTGCGGGAAGCGCTGGCAGGTCCGCTATCGGGATCCGGACGGCAAGCAGCGGAAAGAGAACTTCGTCAAGAAACCGCAGGCCGAGACCAGGGCCGCGGAGATCAAGAATGAGCTGGACCGAGGGCACTACATCGACCGCGCGGCCGGCCGCGAGACGTTCCGGACGCTGGGGGAAGCGTGGAGGACGTCGGCGATCCACCGTGAGCGCACCGAGGGGCGCGTCGAGCGGACGCTGAGGATCCACCTCTACCCGACGTTCGGGAACCGCGGCGTGGCCAGCATCAAACGCAGCGACGTGCAGGCCTGGGTCAAGGCGCAGTCCTCGCGGTACGAACCCTCCACGATCGGCAGCCATTTCGAGGTGCTGAGCACCGTGATGCGGATGGCCGTCCTCGACGGGGCGATCCGTGTGAGCCCGTGCGAGGGCGTGCAGCTGCCGGAGAAGCGCAGCAAGTTGGTCATCCCGCATCCGGACGCGGTGAAAGCGCTCATCGAGGCCGCACCGGCGCGGTACAAGGCTCTCGTGCGGCTCGCCGCGTCCAGTGGCTTGCGCCAGGGCGAGCTGCTCGGCATCGAGGATCATGTCGACGTCGAGCGTGCTGTCGTCGAGGCGAGCCAGCAGCTCGTCACGCCAGATCACGGCGCCCAGTACATCGGGCCGTTGAAGACTCCTGAGTCGTACCGGGAAGTGCCGTTGGCGCCGTCCGCGCTGGCGGCCGTCGAGGAGCACAAGCGGGAGTTTCCCGTCGTGGGTTTGAAGCTCGACGACCGCACCGACCCACTCAAGCCCGTCGTGCGAACGGTCCGGCTGCTCTTCACGGACGACAAGGGCCGGCCGATCCGTCGGTCTACGTGGACGCGGATTTGGCAGCGGATGCGGACGGACGCCAACGCGCTGTTGGTGGCCGCAGGTTCGGCAGTCCGTGTGCCCGAGAAGCTGACCCTGCACGGCTTGCGCGACTTCTATGCTTCCTGCCTGATCAAGCAGGGCGAGAACGTGAAGACGGTGCAGGTCCGCCTCGGCCACTCGAAGCCGAGCATCACGCTCGACAAGTACACGGGTCTCTGGCCGACCGCCGAGGACACCACGGCCGCCGCCATCGAGTCCGTACTCGGAGTGACCGCGGCGGCCGTCGAGGACGTGACTGCGGAGGCGATCAGGCGGATTCTGCAGGCACTGCCTCCGGTACCCCTTCCGGAGCAGTGTGCCCTCGTTGTGCCCTCAGTGCCCGGTAAAGGCCCCCAACTAGCAGCGTGACCAGCAGGAACAACACCGTGAACCACTGGAAGTACCAGTGGCCGCCCGCCGGGTCGTACACCGCGGCCCGGGGCCAGGCCAGGTTGACGGTCATGGCGAGGCCGTAGAGCAGGGCCAGGGCGTTTACCGGGATGCCCCAGCGGCCGAGTGAGAAGAGCTTCGCGCCCGTCTCGTCGGTGCCCTGCGAGCTGAACTCGCCGCGCAGGCGGCGGATCAGCAGCGGGCCGGTGACCATCGCGTACGCCAGGTACAGCATCACGATGCAGGTGGTGCCGATGGCCAGGAAGGCGTCCGGGGAGGCGAAGTTGAGCAGGAGCAGGGCCGCCGCGAGGACGCCGACCACGACCGCGGGGGCGCTGGGCATCCCGGTGCGCGGGTTGACGTGCGCCAGGCGACGGGAGAAGGGGAGCTGTCCGTCGCGGGCCATGGAGAAGAGCATGCGGCAGGCCGCCGTCTGGATGGCCAGGGTCGCTACGGCGATGGCCACGACCACGTCGGCGAGCAGCACCTTGCCGACGCCGTCGCCGAGGCGGCTGGTCAGGACGTAGCTGAGGCCGTCGACCCCCAGGTGCCCGTCGGTCAGGCTGGGCGCGGCGAGCAGTCCGCCGAGGATGACCAGACCGCCCAGCAGACCCGCCGCGCCGAGCGCGGTGAGGATCGTACGGGGCGCGGTACGGCGGGGGTTGTGCGTCTCCTCGCTCATCTCACCGGCGCTGTCGAAGCCGATCATCACGTACGCCGCCGTGAACGAGCCGACCAGCAGCGCGCCCAGCAGGCCGGAGCTCGCCGCGTTCCCGGTGTGGAAGGTGATGCCGGGGGTGCGCTTGGAGTGGGTGAGCAGCAGGACGACGATCAGGACCGCGCCGATGATCTCGGCGGTCACGCCGACCCGGTTGATCACGGACAGCACGCGGTTGTCCACGATGTTCACCACCGTGGTCAGCACCAGCAGGATCACGCCGAGCACCGCCGCGTTCGCCGCGCCGTCCGTCGACGTCACCGCCGGGTCGCTGCCGACGAGCTGGAAGCCCGACCAGATCGCCGGGAGCACCATCTGCAGGGCCAGAGCCGCCGCCGCGACCACCACGATCTGCCCGATCACCATGATCCAGCCGGCGAACCAGCCGAAGGTGACGTTCGACAGGCGTGAGGACCACTGGTAGATCGCGCCCGAGATGGGGTAGCGCGCCGCGAGTTCGGCGAAGCACGCGGCCACCAGGAGCTGGCCGACCAGAACCGCCGGCCAGGCCCAGAAGAAGACGGGGCCGCCGAAGGCGTACCCGAAGGCGAAGAACTGGAAGACCGTCGTCAGGACGGAGATGAAGGAGAACCCGGCCGCGAAGGAGGCGTACCGGCCCAGGCTGCGGTGCAGTTCCTGGCGATAGCCGAACTCGGCGAGGGAATGGTCGGTTGACGGCACGGCGGCACCTGCCTTCGGCGCGGTTCCTGCGAGTTGATTCCTGTCAGGCGACAGAAATTAGGGACGGCCTGTTTCGCCCGCGTCACGCCGTCGTGTCGGGGGCGGGCCCAAGTCCTCACGCCCTTGCTATGCACAGTCGAACGCGATACATCGTGTGTATTGACGGCTGTCCGACGGTCGCGATATGTTCGTCCACGGATATTCGGCGACGAGGGGACGAGTGGATGGGCATGGCGATGCAGCGTCGAAAGCTCAGCAACCCGCTGGCACTCGCCGTGCTGGTGACCCTCTGGCAGAAGCCGATGCACCCGTACGAGATCGCCCAGACCCTGCGCAGTCAGGGCAAGGACGCCACCACGAAGATCAAGTACGGCTCGCTGTACACGGTCGTGCAGAACCTGGAGAAGCACGGCTTCGTCGAGGTCGCCGACGTCGAGCGGGCGGGCAACCGGCCCGAACGCACGGTCTACGGACTGACCGACGCGGGCCGGCAGGAGGCGTCGGAGTGGCTGTCGGACCTGCTGGCCGTCCCGGCCAAGGAGTTCCCGATCTTCGAGACCGCGCTGTCCTTCCTCGCGGTGCTGCCCCCCGACGAGGTGGTGCGGCTCCTCAAGGAGCGGCTGAAGAACCTCGAGGTGGAGGCGGTGAGCGGGCGGGCGGCGCTGGCGAAGCTGTACGAGACGCTCCCCAGGCTCTTCCTCGTCGAGGTCGAGTACCAGGTGCACATGGTCGAGGCGCAGACGGAATGGGTCCGCGGTTTCCTGGAGGAGATCGAGAAGGGCTCGTTGCCGGGCGTCGACGGGTGGCGCCGCTTCCATGAGACGGGGGAGCTGCCACCGGAGTTCACATAGCCAAACGCAAGGAGACATGAAGGACCCCGGCAGGGCTGTTGCAGCAGCTCCGCCGGGGTCGCGAACCCCGAACCGACTCCGCCGTGCGGCAGGCCAGGCGATCGAGGTGCGGCACACCCAGGATAGCCCGGCGCTGCTCACGCGGATCAGTTGTCATCCGCTCACTCAGGAGAGCAGTCGTCATGAGCAGTACCCGTGCGCCCGCGGTAGCGGCGCGTCAGCTGATCAAGACCTACCCCGGCGAGGTCACCGCCCTCAACGGCATGGAGATCACCGTCGAACCCGGCACCGTCTTCGGGCTCCTCGGCCCGAACGGCGCCGGCAAATCCACCACCGTCAAGATCCTCACCACCCTGGCCAGGCCCGACTCCGGCTCCGCCATCGTCGCCGGGCACGATGTGCTGCGCCACCCCGACCGGGTGCGCCGCGCGATCGGCGTGGTCGCCCAGGGCTCCGGCTCCGACCCGGTCGCCACCGGCCGGGAGAACCTCCAACTGCAGGGCAGGCTCTACGGGTTGAGGGGCCCCGCCCTCACCGAGCGGGTGGACGAGCTGCTGGAGCGCTTCAGCCTGACCGACGCCGCGCGGCGCCCGGTCAAGGGCTACTCCGGCGGTATGCGGCGCCGCCTGGACGTCGCCCTCGGACTGGTGCACCGGCCCGAGGTGCTCTTCCTGGACGAGCCCACCACCGGCCTCGACCCCGAGGCCCGCACCGCGATGTGGGACGAGATCGACCGGCTGGCGGGGGAGGAGGGTCTGACGATCCTGCTCACCACGCACTACCTGGACGAGGCCGACCGGCTCGCCGAGCGGGTCGCGATCGTCGACCGCGGCCGGGTCGTGGTCGAGGGCACCCCGGACTCCCTGAAGGGTGAACTGCGCGGCGACGCCGTCCACCTGGAGCTGCGCGAGACCGTCGGAGAAGCCGGCCGCACGCTCCTCGACGGCGCCCTGGGCGGACTGCCCGGCATGCACGAGGTCCTCGTCGACGGCCGCCGCATCAGCGTCCGCGCCGACGACGGGGCGGCCGCCGTACCCGCCCTGCTCGCCGCCCTGGAGCGGGCCGGTGTGGGAGTCGCCGCCGCCACCGTTGCCCGGCCCTCCCTCGACGACGTCTATCTCCGTTACGCCGGCCGCCGTTACTCCGAGGCCGACGCCGAAGCCACCGACCGCCTCGCCCTCGCCGGAGGTGCCCGATGAGCACGGCCCTCTCCCAGACCTGGTACATGACGCAGCGCCAGCTCATGGTGTTCACCAGGCAGCCCGCCTACGCGATCATCACGCTGATCCAGCCGGTGATCTGGCTGTTCCTGTTCGGCAGCCTCTTCAAGAAGGTCGTCGAGCTGGGCGGCTTCGGCACCACCACCTACCTCGACTACCTGGTCCCGGGTGTGGTCGTCATGAGTGCCCTCAGCTCCAACATGTGGGCCGGCATGGGCACGTTGGAGGAGATCCAGCGCGGCACGCTCAACCGGTTCCTGACCACGCCGGTCAGCCGGGCCGCGCTGATGAACGGCAACGTCGTCAACAACGGCCTGGTCACCGCGTTCCAGTCGGTCGTCATCGTGCTGCTCGCCCTGGCCGGCGGCGCCGACTACCCCGGCGGTGTGGGCGGGGTGGCGATCCTGGTTCTCGCCTCCGTGCTGCTCGGCACGATCTTCGGGGCGCTGTCCAACGCGCTCGGCATGCTGGTGCGGGAGCGGGAGTCGATCATCGGCATCAACACCTTCCTGCTGCTTCCGCTGACGTTCCTGTCGAGCGCCTTCATGGCGCCCTCGCAGATGCCCGCCTGGATGCGGCACATCGCCGACTTCAACCCGCTCAACTGGGCCATGGTCGCGGGCCGTTCCGCCCTGTCGGAGCACCCGGACTGGAGGGACGTGCTCAGTCGCGGCGGGGGACTGCTGGCACTCGCCGTGGTGGCCGTGTGGCTGTCGATCCGGACGTTCCGGTCCTACCAGCGATCGGTGTGAGCACGGCGAAGGGGCGGCACCCTGCACGGGTGCCGCCCCTTCGGACGTCTCACGCGGCCGGCGCCGCGCCCTCCTGCTCCGCCTCGATGCGCGCGTTCCACTCCCGCTTGGAGGCCTGCCAGCCGTCCTCGTTGTGGCCGAGACGCCAGTAACCGGAGATCGACAGGTCCTCACGCGGGATCTGCAGCTCGACCCGCAGCAGTTGACGCAGCTCCTTCACGAAGTGCGCCTCGCCGTGCACGAACGCGTGCGGCCGGCCCTCGGGGAACTCCAGCGCCCGTACGGTCTCGCACAGCAGCTCGCCGACCGGCCGGTCACCGCGGTGCAGCCAGACGACGTCCACGTCGGAGTCGATCTTCTGCTCCTCCTCCGGACCGGAGACCTCGACGAAGGCGTGGGCGGTGACGCCGCGGGGCAGCGACTCCAGGGCACGGGCGATCGCCGGCAGGGCGCTCTCGTCGCCGACCAGCAGATGCCAGTCGGCGCTCGGATCGGGGGCGTAGGCGCCGCCGGGGCCCATGAAGCGCACGGTCTCGCCCGGCTGGACCCGCATCGCCCAGGGGCCGGCCAGGCCCTCGTCGCCGTGGATGACGAAGTCCAGGGTCAGCTCGAGGGATTCGGGGTCGAAGGCGCGCACGGTGTACGTCCGGGTCACCGGCCACTGCTCGCGCGGCAGTTCCTCGCGGATGCGCTCCATGTCGAAGGGCTCGGGATAGGTGATGCCCTCGGCCGGCGGGAACAATAGCTTCACATAGTGGTCGGTGCAGGTGTCGGCCGCGAAACCGGCGAGACCCTCGCCGCCGAGGACCACGCGCTGCATGTGCGGGGTCAGCCGTTCCGTACGGACGACCTGCGCGGAGTGCGGCTTGCGCGGCCTGCGGGCCGGACGTTCTGCCATGACGGCCTCCCATGCTTCTTGCTTAGGCTTACCTAAGTTAGCATCTCTCCCCTGGGCAACACCTCGATGAGGGCGAGCATTACCAAAACAAGAAGGTCGCTCACGCGCCCAGGGTCGTCAGCAGCCGCTGCAACGAGCCGCCCAGCCCCCAGCGGGCCGCCAGCTCTCGCAGTGCCGCCGCGTCGCGCGGAGCGTGCGGCAGGGCCGTGTCGACGTCCGGCAGCGGAACGTCGTCGGCGACCTTGACGACCTTTGGCGCGACAGCGACGTAGGGCCGTGCCTCGTCGAGCCGCTTGCGCTGCGACGGCGTGAGTCTGGCCCGGGGATCGTCGACCGCGGCCATGATCCCGGCCAGGTCCCCGAACTCGGCGAGCAGCTTCGCGGCCGTCTTCTCGCCGATGCCGGGCACGCCCGGCAGGCCGTCGCTCGGGTCGCCGCGCAGCAGCGCCAGATCCGCGTACCCAGGCCCGTCCACCCCATACTTCTCGCGCAGCCACGCCTCGTCCGTCAGCTGCAGCGTGCCCACGCCCTTGAGCGGGTAGAGCACCCGCACCCCGCGCGCGTCGGAGACGAGCTGGTACAGGTCGCGGTCGCCGGTGACGATGTCGACGGGGCCCTTCGCCCGCGCCGTGAACGTGCCGATGACGTCGTCGGCCTCGTACGGCTCCACGCCCACCCGCGCGATGCCGAGCGCGTCCAGGACCGCCTCGATGACGGGCACCTGCGGCGACAGCGTGTCGGGCACCTCCTCCTCGTCCGGGCCCGCCTCGTGCTCCTCGGCCACGCGGTGCGCCTTGTAGGAGGGGATGAGGTCGACCCGCCACTGCGGGCGCCAGTCGGCGTCCATGCAGGCCACCAGATGGTCGGGACGGTGGTCCTTGACCAGGCGGTCGATGAACTCCAGCAGGCCGCGCACGGCGTTCACCGGCGTGCCGTCCGGAGCCTTCACGGACTCCGGGACGCCGAAGTAGGCGCGGAAGTAGAGCGAGGCGGTGTCGAGAAGCATCAGTCGTCCGGTCACGCTCGCATCATGCCGCACGGGACCGACAGTCACCCGCCGGCGAGCAGCCGACGCCACGCGCCCTCCGGCCTCCCCATCACGGTCCCCGGTACGAAAAGAATCCGGCCAACCACATAGCGCTACGTCCTCACCCAAGCCTGAACGCGAGGCCGGGAGACACAGGCGGCACGGCCGGTCCCGCCGACCCGCCCCCGGGGCGCGGCAGCGCTGTCGAATCAGCCGTCCGACACCCGTTGAATCGCCAACTGCGCGCTCTGTCAAGGAACTTCGCCCTGCCACCCGCAAGGCCTGATCACAGCCGTGATCCCGGTGTGAACGCCCGGCCACGAACGGGAACACTGGGGGGCCGTCGCGCATTGTAAGAAGAGGAGCGACCTCGATGCCGTGCGGAAAGCGGCGGAGGCCGTCGCACCCGCGCGACGGGCGTTCCCGCGAGCCGTCGGCGCGCGCCCCGCCCCGGCGCACGGCCCGGACGGCTGTGCGCCCCTGCTGGCCAGCGTCTTCGTCCCGAAGAAGGAATCCCCGCCTGGTGCAGGCGGGGAACTGGTCTACTGGCGAGAGTTGGCGGATTGACCGCATGCGTTGTTTACCAGTGTGTGACGGGCGCATGAAACGGTTTGCCGAACCTGCGTAAGGTGCAGAGAACTCATCAGAAGTACGGCACACCGGCGGACGAGCGAAGGAGGGAGCCGGAGCGATGGGCGACCACAAAGAGCAGCCCCTGCGCGTGGGCGCGGCCGTGCGGCGCCGCCGTCGCACGCTCGAGCTCACCCTCGCCGTCGTGGCCGAGCGCAGCGGCCTGTCCGTCCCCTTCCTGAGCCAGATCGAGAACGACAGGGCGCGGCCCAGCCGGGTGTCCCTGGAGAAGGTCGCCGACGCCCTGCGCACGACGGCCGTGGAGCTCCTCGCGGCGGCCGACCCGGCGTGCAGCGTCGACGTCGTCCGCGCCGAGGGCGCCGAGCCCCTGCTCGCACCCGCGGTGCGCTCGCTGGTGCGCGGTCACCACCAGATGCACGCCTCGGAGTTCGTCGGCGATCATGACGCCGGCCGCGAATTCCAGTACCGCAACGACCAGTTGATGTATGTCGCCGACGGCGCCGTGGAGATCGAGGCCGAGGGGCGGGCCTACCGGCTCGGCCGCGGCGACACCCTGTACCTGACGGGCGGTGTGCGGCACCGCTGGCGGGCGACCGTGTCGGACACGCGCGTGATCGTCGTCGCGGTGGCCGAGCACATCGAGGCGGTCCGGGACCGGTCGCGCTAGTGCCGCCCCGTGTCGTCTCGCTCGTGCCCTCGCTGACCGAGGCGGTGGCGGTGTCCGTCCCCGGCGCCCTCGTCGGCGTCACGGACTGGTGCACCCACCCCGCGCACCTCGACGTACCCCGCGTCGGCGGCACCAAGAACCCCAAGCTGGACCCCATCCTCGCGCTCGCGCCCGACCTGGTGATCGCCAACGAGGAGGAGAACCGCGAGCCCGACCTGACCGCCCTGCGCGAGGCGGGCGTCGAGGTCCTGGTGACCGAGGTGCGGGACGTGCCGCAGGCCTTCCGGGAACTGGCGAGGGTGCTGCAGGCGTGCGGCGCCGGATCCCGGCCGCGATGGCTGGAGGAGGCGGAGGAGACGTGGTCGTCGCTGCCGGTGCCGGACGCCCGTACGACGGCCGTCGTGCCGATCTGGCGCCGTCCCTGGATGGTGCTGGGCCGGGACACCTTCGCCGGTGACGTCCTGGCCCGCCTCGGCGTCGACCATCTCTACGCGGACCACCCCGACCGCTACCCCCGCGTGCCGCTCGACGAGCTGCGGGCCGCCGCCCCCGACCTGGTCGTGCTCCCCGACGAGCCCTACCGCTTCACCGCCGACGACGGGCCCGAGGCCTTCCCCGGGGTGCCCTGCGCCCTGGTCAGCGGACGGCATCTGACGTGGTACGGGCCGTCGTTGGCCGAGGCGCCGCGGGCGCTGGGCGAGGCGCTGCGAGCAGCTCGCCGCTGAGCAGACCGCGCGCGGTGTGCACGGCGGCCGTCGCCCAGGCGGCCACGAGCCCGGCGTACAGCCCGAGCGCGAGCCAGTCGTACACGACCAGCCCGGTACGCCCGGCCAGCGCCTCGGCGCCCGTCACACACGTGCCGACCGGGAAGGTGAACGCCCACCACGTCATCGCGAACCCCATGCCCTGCCGGCGGGCCCGCAGCACCTGGGCACCGGCGAACACCAGCCACAGCAGCGCGAACCCCATGACCGGCACCCCGTACAGCACGGCGAGGAGCCCGAACCCCGCGTCCAACGAGGCCGGTACGACGCCGGGTGCGAAGTCCGCGAACCTGCCGACGGCGGTGGTGGACTGCCCGAGGGGGCCCAGCACCAGGAACAGGGAGGGCGTGAGCGCGAGCGGCAGCGGGCCGCCGGTGACCAGCCGGGCGAACACCAGCGGCAGCATCACCAGGGTCGCGAGCAGACTCAGCCCGAACATCGCGAGACAGCCGAGCAGCAGGGTCTCCCGCGGCTGCCCGGGCGGCAGATGCGGCACGAGCATCGGACCCAGCGCGGCGGACACCATCGGCGCCACGACGGGCAGCAGCCACACGGGCGAGGCCTGCCCAGGCTCCACCTTGTGCCGTACGGCCATGAGGTACGGCACCACGACGGCGGCCGCGAGCCCGGTGACCGTACCGGCGGTGAAGAGCACGGCGTCCAGGGCGAGGGCGGCCCGTGGGCCGATCCAGTCCCGGCCCACGGTCAGGGCACCGCCGCCGACGGCCAGCAGGGCCATGGCCAGGCAGCCGTAGAAGGGCGCCGTGGCGGGGTCGAGGAGGTGGGCGCGCGCCTGGTCGCCGTGGTGGGTCCAGTGCAGGGCGCGGGCGACGAGGAGGGTGCCGAGCAGGCCGAGGGAGAGGGCCCAGACGCCCGCGCAGACGGTCCGCAGACCGGGGAGGTCGAGGGGGAGTCCGGCGCCGGCGGTCGCGACGATCGCGGTGCCCATGACGGTGGCGTACCAGTTCGGTCCGAGGTGACGGACGGCCGTGGCACGCGAGAGGGCCCGGGGGAGTGGCTGGGCTGCGGTGACCATGGGTCCACGGTGGCGCGGGCAGGCGCCGCGGACCAGGGACCCCGTCTCTATGAGGGCATAAGCTGGTCTTATGAGCGAGGTGGAGGAGCGGCCGGGGGGCGGGGGCCCGCTGGCGCATCGGGTGCCGGATCTCGGGGCCCTGGAGCTGCTGCTGGCGGTGGCGCGGCTCGGGAGTCTCGGTGGGGCGGCGCGGGAGATGGGGATCACCCAGCCCGCGGCGAGCAGCCGGATCCGGTCGATGGAACGGCAGCTGGGCGTGGCGCTGGTGGACCGGTCGCCCCGGGGGTCGCGGCTGACCGACGCCGGGGCGCTGGTGACGGACTGGGCGCGGCGGATCGTGGAGGCGGCGGAGGCATTCGACGCGGGGGCGCAGGCCCTGCGCGACCGGCGGGACTCGCGGCTGCGGGTGGCGGCGAGCATGACGATCGCGGAGTACTTGCTGCCGGGGTGGCTGCTGGCCCTGCGGGCGGAGCGGCCGGACACCGCGGTGTCCCTGCTCGCCGGGAACTCCGCCGCGGTGGCGGAGCGGCTGCTGGCGGGGGAGGCGGATCTGGGATTCGTGGAGGGGGTGAGCGTGCCGGCGGGGCTGGACTCCGCGGTCATCGCGCACGACCGGCTGATCGTGGTGACGGCGCCGGGGCACGCGTGGGCGCGGCGGGGCCGGGCGGTGGGGGCGGCCGAGCTGGCGGAGACTCCTCTGATCCTCCGGGAGAAGGGGTCGGGGACACGGCAGGTGCTGGACGCCGCGCTGGGGGGACTGGCGCGGCCGTTGATCGAGTTGTCGTCGACGACCGCGGTGAAGGCTGCCGCGGTGGGTGGGGCGGGGCCGGCGGTGCTGAGTGAGCTGGCCGTGGGAGAGGAGCTGGGGATGCGGAGGCTGGTGCGGGTGCCGGTGCAGGGGGTCGCGCTGGCCCGGGACCTGCGGGCGGTGTGGCCCACGGGGCATCGGCCCACGGGGCCGGCGCGGGATCTGCTGTCGCTGACGCGGGGGTAGTCAGACGCCGGACGCGTTGGAAGAGGGGCCGAACCACCTGGCCAGGTGCCTGTTCAGGTCTTCCTGGTCGTCGCCGGTCCAGGCCACGTGACCGTCGGGGCGGAGCAGGATCGCCGGGGCCGTCAGGTCCTCGCTCGTGTCGTGGACGTGGTCGACGCAGTCGTCCCAGCCCGCCGTCGACAGGCTGCCCGTCTGGTCGAGGAGGAGGCCCCGGCCGGCGTGGAAGAGGTCGTAGAGGCGGCCTCGTTTCAGGGGGACGTCCCGCAGACGGCGGCCCAGCAGGTCGTCGCCCTCGCCGAAGTCGTAGCGGACCTCGATCGCGGTGATCTTCTCGGTGAGGTAGCGGTTCACCTCGTCGAAGTCCATCAGCCGTGAGAAGAGCCGCCGCACCGCTTGCGGACCCGGTTCGGTGGACATCAGCTCCATCTGCGCGCGGGTGTTGTCGAGGACGTCGGTGGCCACCGGGTGCCGTTCGGTCTCGTAGGTGTCGAGCAGGCCCTCCGGCGCCCAGCCGGCCACCTCCGCCGCCAGCTTCCAGCCCAGGTTGAACGCGTCCTGGATACCGAGATTGAGCCCCTGCCCACCCGTCGGCGGGTGGATGTGCGCCGCGTCGCCCGCCAGCAGCACCCGTCCGACCCGATAGCGCTCGGCCTGACGGGTGGCGTCGCCGAAGCGGGAGAGCCAGCGCGGTGAGTGCACACCGAAGTCGGTGCCGGCGACCGCCCGCAGGCGCTCCTTGACCTCCTCCAGGGTCGGGGGGACCGCGCGGTCCTCGGTCAGGCCCTCGGCGGGGACGACCACGCGGTACGCCCCGTTGCCCATGGGGCCGATGCCGAACCGCTTCTGGGTCGCGCGAACCCTGGCCATCACCGCGGTGATGGTCTCCGGCGGCGCGGCCACCTCCATCTCGCCCAGCAGCGTCTCGACCGTGGCCGGATCGCCGGGGAAGCCGACGCCGAGGAGTTTGCGCACCGTGCTGCGGCCGCCGTCGCAGCCGACGAGGTAGCGCGAGCGCAGCCGTGTGCCGTCGGCCAGGCCGACCGTCACCCCGTCCTCGTCCTGGCTCAGCCCGGTCACCTCGCAGCCGCGCCGGATCTCGGTGCCGAGCTCGACGGCGTGCTCGGTCAGCAGCCGCTCCACGACCGGCTGCGGGATGCCGAGGACGTATGCGTGCGCGGTGTCCATCCCGGTGGGCGCGGGCTTGTCGATGGCGGCGAAGAAGCCGCCCACCGGGTACTGTTTCCCGTTCGCGAGGAACCTCTCCAGCAGACCGCGCTGGTCCATCACCTCGATGCTGCGCACATGCAGACCGAGCGCGCGGACGACCTTGGTCGGCTCCGGCTCCTTCTCCAGCACCACCACGCGTACGCCGTGCAGCCGCAGTTCACCGGCGAGCATCAGCCCGGTCGGCCCGGCGCCGGCAACGATCACGTCGATCATCAAAGTCCCCGTTTCCGCAGGTTGTGGCCTCGGCCGGTGATTGTGCGGCACGACGGGGGCCTTGCCGCAAGCCCCCCGGTGCGCTATACGTTGAGACAGGCGAGGAGGTCAGGAACCCCTCGCCTCTGTCGTTCCCGCCGCCGTCACCCCGGTGAAAATCCCTTGGCACGGCGGTGTCCCGGGCCTGCACCATGCCCTGCATGACGACCCCCTCAGCCCCGCCCGCCACCGGCGTCCGCACCCCCTGGGAAGCCCTTCCGCACCCGGTGCGCTCCGCCGTCACCGACGTGCTCGGCGGCGGCCCGGTCGTCCGTGCGGAGACCCAGCCCGGCGGCTTCTCCCCGGGCGTCGCGGCGCGGCTGAGAACCGCCGACGGGCGGCGCGCCTTCGTGAAGGCCGTCAGCGCGGACGCCAACCCCGACAGCCCGGCCATGCACCGCGCCGAGGCCCGTAACTCCGCCGCCCTCCCTCCCGGCGTGCCCGCGCCCCGTCTCCTCGGCACCTACGACGACGGCACCTGGGTCGCCCTCGTACTGGCGGATGTCGACGGCAGCCAGCCCCATGTCCCTTGGCGCGAACCGGAGTTGCGGCGGGTGCTGGACGCCGTCGAGCGCCTCGGCCGTACCCTCACGCCGTCCCCCGTCGCCGCCCCGCCCGTGGCCGAGGCGCTCGGCGACGCCTTCGGCGGCTGGCGGCGGCTGGCCGACCGGGGGGAACACGAGCTGCGCGGGCGTCTCGACGACCGGACCCTCGCGGAGCTGCCCCGTCTCGCCCGTCTCGCCGCGGACGGGGCCGAGGCCGCCGCCGGGGACACCCTCGCCCATGCCGACCTGCGCGCCGACAACATGCTGCTCACCGCGGACGGCGAGGTCGTCTTCGTCGACTGGCCGCACGCCGTGCGCGCCGCCCCGTGGTTCGACCTGCTGACGCTGCTGCCCAGCGTCGGCGCCCAGGGCGGCCCCGACCCGGAGGAGGTGTTCCGGGCGCATCCGCTGGGCCGGGAGGCGGATCCGGCCGGTGCCACGGCCACCCTGGCCGCCCTGACCGGGTTCTTCATCGAGCAGTCCCTGCTTCCGGCCCCGCCCGGACTGCCCACCCTGCGCCCCTTCCAGCGCGCCCAGGGCGAGGCGGGGCTCGCCTGGCTCAGGAGACGGCTCGCACCAGGGCCCGCATGACCCGCGGGTCCTCGCCCATCTCCGGGTGCCACTGCACACCGAGCACCCAACCGTCCGTGGCGGGCAGTTCGACGGCTTCCACCGTGCCGTCCTCCGCGTACGCCGACGGGAGAAGGCCGGTGCCGAGGCGGTCGACGGCCTGGTGGTGATAGGCCGGTACGGACGTCTCCTCGGGCACGGCCTCGGCGTACCGGGTGCCGGGCACCGGCTTGACCGTGTGCCGGCCGAAGACGCCGACGACCTCGGCGTGGCCCTCGACGTGCTGGACCAGCGTGCCGCCCAGGGCCACGTTCAACAGCTGCATCCCCCGGCAGATGCCCAGCAGGGGGACGCCCGCGGACAGGGCGGCGTCGATCAGCGCCAGTTCCCAGGTGTCCCGGGCGTGGGCCGGCGGGCCGGTGCGGGGGTCCCGCTCGGCGCCGTAGCGGGCCGGATCGACGTCGGGGCCGCCGGCGATCACCAGCGCGTCGAGGCGTGCGACGGTCGCCGCCGCCTGCTCCGGCTCGTCCGGCGGCAGCATCGCGGCCAGTCCGCCCGACCGCTGCACGAGGCGCGGGTAGCCGACCGGCAGCAGCGCGGCCTCCAGCTCCCACACGCCCCAGCGCGCCCCGGCCTCCAGATACGTGCTGACGCCGATCAGCGGCCTGGCTGACATACGACCTCCCACCCGGAGCAATGGATCCCGTTCATACCTTTGCCGACCCACCCCCGCGAGGGCAAGGTCAGGCCGGGAACCCTCGTCACGCCAGGAACCCTCTGAGCAGTGCCGCCGTTCCCGCGCAGTGCTCCCGCATCATCTCCCGCGCCCCGTCCGCGTCCCCGTCCAGGACCGCCTCCACCAGGGCGATGTGCTGGCGCTGCGAGTGCTCCAGGTTGCGGACCAGCAGCGGGATGCAGTCCAGCAGGTCGTTCACCGTGGCCCGTACCGCCGCATACTGGGCGGTGAGCGTGGGGGAGCCGCACAGCTCGGCCAGGGTGAGATGCAGCAGTGTGTCCAGGCGGCGGTAGTCGGCGAGCGGCGCGTCGTGCGTGCGGGTCAGCGCCTCGCGCAGCCGGTCCGCCTGGTCGTCGCTCAGCCCGTGCGCCGCGCACAGTCCCGCCGCGCCCACCTCCAGCACCTCACGGAAGCGCAGCACGTCCTCGATGTCGACCTCGGAGATCCGCCGCCGCAGCTCGTCCTCGCCGCCCGCGTCCGCGCGGGGCAGCACGAAGGTGCCGCCGTAGCGTCCGCGCCGGGACTCCACCAGCCCCTGGTCCTGCAGCACCTTCAGCACCTCGCGCAGGGTGACCCGGCTGATCCCCAGCCGGTCCGCCAGCTCCCGCTCGGCGGGCAGCCGCTCGCCGCCCGGCACCAGGCCCAGCCGTACCACCTGCAGGATCTGCTCCAGTGCCTCCTCGAAGCCGTTCCCCGCCCGCACCGGCCGCAGTACCGGCGTCAACCGGTCCTCCAGGCTGCCGTCCTGATCCGGCGACACCCGCCGCACCCCCTTCCCAAGCAATGGTTCTCGGCAATACCTTATGGCTCCCGGCCCGGTCGGAAAAACGCGCAGCCGAAGGAGCTCTCCCGTGGCAGACCGCACACCCCCGCTCAGCGTCGAGGAGCTGCACGCCCTCGTCGCGAGCGGAGAGATCGACACTGTCGTCCTGGCCTTCCCCGACATGCAAGGGCGCCTCCAGGGCAAGCGGTTCGCCGCCCGCTTCTTCCTCGACGAGGTCCTCCACCACGGCACCGAGGGCTGCAACTACCTCCTCGCCGTGGACACCGAGATGAACACCGTCGACGGCTACGCGATGTCCTCCTGGGACCGCGGCTACGGCGACTTCGCCATGCACCCCGACCTGTCCACCCTGCGCCGCGTGCCCTGGAACGCCGGCACGGCCATGCTGATCGCCGACCTCGCCTGGAACGACGGCTCACCCGTGGTCGCCGCCCCGCGCCAGATCCTGCGCCGTCAGCTGGAGCGCCTGTCCGAGCTCGGCTACACCGCCCAGGTCGGCACCGAGCTGGAGTTCATCGTCTTCAAGGACACCTACGAGCAGGCCTGGGACGCCAACTACCGGGGGCTCACACCGGCGAACCAGTACAACATCGACTACTCGGTCCTCGGCACCGGGCGGATCGAGCCGCTGCTGCGCCGTATCCGCAACGAGATGGCCGGTGCCGGCCTGACCGTCGAGTCCGCCAAGGGCGAGTGCAACCCCGGTCAGCACGAGATCGCCTTCCGCTACGACGAGGCGCTGCGCACCTGCGACCAGCACGCGATCTACAAGACCGGCACCAAGGAGATCGCCGCCCAGGAGGGCGTGTCGATCACCTTCATGGCCAAGTACAACGAGCGCGAGGGCAATTCCTGCCACATCCACCTGTCGTTGGCGGACGCGGCCGGCAACAACGCCATGGCCGGCCCCGACGGGATGTCCGACGTCATGCGGTACTTCCTGGCCGGGCAGCTGGCCGCCCTGCGCGACTTCTCCCTCCTGTACGCCCCCAACATCAACTCCTACAAGCGGTTCCAGCCCGGTTCCTTCGCCCCGACCGCCGTCGCCTGGGGCCACGACAACCGCACCTGCGCCCTCCGGGTCGTCGGCCACGGCCGCTCCCTGCGCTTCGAGAACCGGCTGCCGGGCGGCGACGTCAACCCGCACCTCGCCGTCGCCGGGCTGGTCGCGGCCGGGCTGTACGGCATCGAGCAGAAGCTGGAGCTGCCCGAGCCCTGCCCGGGCAACGCCTACACGGCGGAGTTCGAGCACGTCCCGAGCACCCTGCGGGAGGCCGCCGACCTCTGGGAGAACAGCCCGATCGCCCGGGCCGCCTTCGGCGACGAGGTCGTCGCGCACTACCGCAACATGGCCCGTGTCGAACTGGCCGCCTTCGACGCCGCGGTCACCGACTGGGAGCTGCGCCGCTCCTTCGAACGCCTGTGAGGACTTCTTGTCTGCCGAGCACGAACTCGAAGTACTGAACCCCGCGACCGAGGAGGTCGTCGCCACCGTCCCGGCCGCCACCGCGTCCGACGTGGACGCGGCCGTCGCCCGGGCCGCCGCGGCCCAGACGCGCTGGGCCGCCCTGTCGCCCGCCGACCGGGCGCGGCTGCTGCGCCGGTTCGCGGTCGCCGTCGACGAACACCTGGAGGAACTCGCTGGGTTGGAGGTCCGCGAGGCCGGGCACACCGTCGGCAACGCCCGCTGGGAGGCGGGCAACGTCCGTGACCTGCTCGACTACGCGGCGGGCGGCGTCGAACGCCTGACGGGACGTCAGATCCCGGTGGCGGGCGGCCTGGACGTCACCATCCTGGAGCCGCTGGGCGTCGTGGGCGTCATCGCGCCCTGGAACTTCCCCATGCCGATCGCCGCCTGGGGCACCGCCCCCGCCCTGGCGGCCGGCAACGCCGTCCTCCTCAAGCCGGCCGAGACGACCCCGCTGACCGCCCTGCGCCTGGCCGAACTCGCCCTGGAGGCGGGCCTGCCCGAAGGCCTGTTCCAGGTGCTGCCCGGCCACGGACCGGTCGCGGGCAACGCGCTCGTCGAGCACCCCGGCGTCGCGAAGATCGTCTTCACCGGGTCGACCGCCGTGGGCAAGCAGGTCCTGGCCAAGGGTTCGGCCCTGCTCAAGCGGGTCACCCTCGAACTCGGCGGCAAGAGCCCCAACATCGTCTTCGCCGACGCCGACCTCAAGACGGCCGTCGACCCCTTCTCCTTCCTCGACAACTCCGGCCAGGACTGCTGCGCCCGCACCCGCATCCTGGTCCAGGAGCAGGTGTACGACGAGGTGTCCGCCCTTCTCGCCGACGCGCTGGCCGCTGTCGTGGTGGGCGACCCGGCCGACGAGAAGACGCAGATGGGCCCGCTGATCTCGCGCCGTCAGCTGGACCGGGTCCGCGGCTACGTCCCCGAGGACGCCCCCGCCCTCCGGGGCACCGCACCCGAGGGCCCCGGCTTCTGGTTCCCGCCGACCGTCCTGACCGGCGAACGGCCCGACTCCGCCGCCGCCCGCGAGGAGATCTTCGGCCCCGTCGCCGTCCTCCTGCCCTTCACCGACGAACAGGACGCGATCCGCCTCGCCAACGAGACGCCCTACGGCCTCTCCGGCTCCATCTGGACGCGGGACGTGGGCCGAGCGCTCCGCGTCTCGCAGGGCGTGCGGGCCGGCAACCTGTCCGTCAACTCCCACTCCAGCGTGCGCTACTGGACCCCCTTCGGCGGCTTCAAGCAGTCCGGCCTCGGCCGTGAGCTCGGCCCGGACGCCCTGACCGCCTTCACCGAAACCAAGAACGTCTTCATCAGCACGGAAGGCCCCGCACAGTGACCTCTCAGGACACCGGCATCATCTGCCGTCGGCTCGTCGGCCGCACCGCCGTCATCACCGGAGCCGGCAGCGGCATCGGCCTCGCCACCGCGCGCCGGCTCGCCTCCGAAGGCGCCAACGTCGTCTGCGGCGATGTCGACGAGGCCCGCGGCAAGGCCGCAGCGGACGAAACCGGCGGGATCTTCGTGAAGGTCGACGTCACCGACCCCGACCAGGTGGAGGCCCTGTTCAAGACGGCGTTCGACACCTACGGCAGCGTCGACGTCGCCTTCAACAACGCCGGCATCTCCCCGCCCGACGACGACTCCATCCTGGAGACCGGCCTCGAGGCCTGGAAGCGCGTCCAGGAGGTCAACCTGACCTCCGTGTACCTGTGCTGCAAGGCCGCCATCCCCTACATGCGGCGCCAGGGCAAGGGCTCCATCATCAACACGGCGTCCTTCGTGGCCCGGATGGGCGCGGCGACCTCCCAGATCTCGTACACGGCCTCCAAGGGCGGCGTCCTCGCCATGTCCCGCGAGCTGGGCGTGCAGTTCGCCCGCGAGGGCATCCGCGTCAACGCCCTCTGCCCGGGCCCGGTCAACACCCCGCTCCTGCAGGAGCTGTTCGCCAAGGACCCCGAGCGGGCCGCGCGCCGCCTCGTGCACATCCCCGTCGGCCGGTTCGCCGAGGCCGAGGAGATCGCCGCCGCCGTGGCCTTCCTGGCCAGCGACGACTCCTCCTTCGTCAACGCCAGCGACTTCCTGGTGGACGGCGGAATCTCGGGAGCGTACGTCACGCCTCTCTAGGACAGGCGCCTGCCTCCAGGACGGCGGTTCCCGTCCGGGCGGGATCCCGGACACCGTGTACGGGCCCCCGGGGCCGTTCTATGGTGTCCGGGATGAGCATGACGCCACCGCCCGGCTGGTACCCCGATCCGTCGGCACCCCATCTGCAGCGCTGGTGGGACGGCACGGCCTGGACCGACCACTGGAACCAGCCCGGGCAGCCGCCGGCCGGGGGTTCGGGCCGGGCCCGGCTCGTCGCGCTCGCCACGGCGGGCGCCGTCCTCGTGGCCGCGATCGTCACGGGAGCCGTCTACCTGCGCGGCAACGAGCCCGCGGCCCAGGTGCAGACCGAACCCGGCGCCGCCACCACGGACGTCCCGACGACCGACGACTCCACCCCGTCCCCGTCCGCGTCCCCCTCGCACCCCGCCGCCGACGGCCCGCCCGTCGTCGTGGACCAGCTCAACGGCATCACCCTGCCCCTGCCCGACGGCTGGGTCAGGCCGCGGTACGTCAGCGAGGACGACGTCGTCATGACCACCGACGGCACCTACGACTGCCCCGGTGACTCCGGTGTCTGCCGGCACGGCCTGGTCATCTCCCGTACGGCGGCGAGCACCGACGAGACCTCGCCCCGGGCCCTCGCCCGCCGGGACGTCTCCGACGCGGCCGACGCCGCCTACGACCGCGACCTCACCGGCCGGCGTCCCTACGGCGGCATCGAGTCCCACCGGGAGGTCGGCTCCGGCCAGATCGCGGTGGCGGGCCGCGCCGGGTACTTCGTGCGCTGGCGGGTGAAGACCGCCAAGGGACCCGGCGGGTACGTCGAGTCCCTCGCCTTCCCCTCCAGCGTCGGCACCGAGTCCCCCGTGCTCGTCCGGTTCGTCTTCGACGCGGGCGAGGACGGACCGCCGCTCGCCGACATGGACCGGATCACCCGAGGCATCCGCCCGGTCGGAGACGCGGCGACGGACGGGGGAGTGGGCAGCAGCATCGGCCCCGCGAAGTAGGGCCGGCGACCAGGGGGTGAGAGGAATCAGAGGAAGGTGTGGCCCTCCCCCCGATAGGTCGGGACGGTCGCCGTGACCGCGTCCCCCTCCACCAGGTGCAGCACGTCGAAACGCTCGCACAGCTCACCGGCCTTGGCATGCCGGAACCACACCTTGTCGCCGATCAGCAGATCGTCGGCGGGCGAGCCCAGCAGCGGAGTCTGCACCTCGCCGGGCCCTTCCTGGGGGTCGTAGCGCAGCCCCTCCGGCAGATACGGCACCGGAAGCCGGTCCTTGCCGGGCGCGCCCGAGGCCGGATAGCCGCCCCCGAGGACCGTCACGACGCCGACTCCCGGGCGTCGTACGACCGGCTGGGCGAAGAGCGCCGCCGGACGGCCGCTGAACGAGGTGTAGTTGTCGAACAGGCGGGGCACGTAGAGCCCGGACCCGGCGCCGATCTCGGTGACGGCGTCCTCGGCGGCGGTGTGCTGCACACTGCCGGTCCCGCCGCCGTTGACGAACTCCAGATCGGGTACGACGGCCCGGACCGCCCGCACCACCTCACCGCGCCGCTCGGCGAGTTCACGGCGGGCGGTGGCCTGCATCAGCCGTACCGCACGTGAGCGCAGCGGCCGCCCCGCCACGGAGTCGCCGACACCCGCGATGTGCCCCTCGTACGCCATGATCCCGACGACCTTGAAGCCGGGGCGCCGGGCCACCGCGCGGGCCATGTCGGCGACCTGCGCCGGTGAGTGCAGCGGCGAACGGCGAGCCCCGACCCGTACCCGGCCGCCCAGCAGCTTCAGCGAGGTGTCCAACTCCAGGCAGACCCGGATGACTTCACGGCCGCCGTCACGGGCCTCGTCGATGAAGCGGAGCTGCGCGGGGTCGTCGATCATGACGGTGACGGCGGCGGCGAGCTTGGGGTCGGAGGCCAGTTCGGCGAAGCGGGCGCGGTCGGCGGACGGGTAGGCGAGCAGCACGTCCTCGAAGCCGCTCCGTACGAGCCACAGCGACTCGGCCAGCGTGAACGACATGATCCCGGCGAAGCCGTCCTTCGCGAGCACCCGCTCCAGCAGGGCCCGGCAGCGGACGGACTTGCTGGCCACGCGGATCGGCTTGCCTCCCGCCCGTCGGACGAGATCATCCGCGTTGGCGTCGAAGGCGTCCAGGTCCACGATGGCCACAGGGGCGTCGAGGTGGGCGGTGGCCCGGTCGTAACGGGCCCGGTCGGCGGCGCGCGCAGTCATGAACGAAGCCTGCCAGACAGGATTACCGCAGGGTAGGGGGACGTTCCGGGCAGATGCCCCGGGGGTGCGGACTGGTTCCCGTTCCGAGCGGGGCAAGCCGTAGAGTGACGCGCACGTACGGAGGTCGGGCGCCTGTCGCGGGATGCCGGTCCTGACGTACGGGTATGTATGCGTGCCCGGGACGGTCGACCGCTCGTGCCGGGTCCGGCGTCGAGCGGTTGAGCGCAAGGACGACGGTTCGCGTAACAGTAGACGGCCCGGGGCGCCAGGAAACGGGGGGTGCATGAGCACGGAAGCCCAGCACGCCTCTTTTCCGCAACGCCCCACCACCCCGCCACGCCCGGCTCAGCCGCCGACGGTGGGGAGGGACGGGGGGAACGGGGACGGGGAGCCGACCGAACAGGGCTCGGGTTCGGGTTCGCGGTCGGGGTCGGGTTCGGGTTCGCAGGGAGGGTCGTCCTCGCCGAACGGCACGAACGCGACGGGCGTCTGGACGCCGGCCGGCGGACGGAGCGGGAGCTCTTGGGCGCCGGGCACCGGCGAACGGAGCTCGACGGCGGCCGGTTCCAGTGGAGTGTGGTCGCCCTGGCTCAACGCGGAGCCCTTCGAGACCTTCGGGGACCGTACGCCGGCGCCGGGTGCCTGGAACGGCGAGGCCGAGCGTGGGGGGAGTACCGCGGCGGGCGGGAATGACGCCTGGCGCGCGGCGGGGAACAACGGCCCCGAGGGCACGGATTCGGTACGGCGCCCTGGTCCCGAGCGTGCGTCGGGTCCGGGCGAAGTGCCGGGCGGCCGCCCGACAGCTCCCGCCGCCCAGCGCCGAGCGAGCACGGAGGCGAGGCCGAAGAACGACTCGTCCCGTTCTTCCAACGCGCCCCAGTTCCGCTTCCCGCGCCTGCACGCGCCCACGCCCCGAGACGCCGACTCCGAGACCCCGCCTCCACCGCCGGCCTCGGCCCGCTTCCCGGACACCCCTCCGTCGAACGCCCGCCCGACAGCCGCCCCCATACCCCCACGCCCATCGGCACCCCCCCAACCGAACGCGAACCGCCGTCCCACCTCGACCCCCACGGAGAGCTCCGTCCACCCGGTCCCTGCGGCACCGTCGGACAGGGCCGCCGACCGCGACGCAACCCCCCGGGTTTCACCGACGGGCTCGGGTCCTTCGGGTTCTGCTGCGGCGTCGGATGGGCGCGCTGAGCGCGAGGTAGCGGCGCACCGGGTTCCGCCGACGGAGGGTTCGGGTCGTCCGGGTTCTGTGGCGGCGTCGGACGCGCGAGCTGAGCGCGGTGGATCGACGCGTCGGGTTCCGTCGGCGGAGGGTTCGGGTCGTCCGGGCCCTGTGGCGCCGTCGGACAGGGGCCCTGATCGCGACATACCTCCCCGGGTCCCGCCCACAGACGGCTTCCGTCGCCCCGGTTCCGCTGCGGCGTCGGACGCGCCCGCTGACCGTGACCTGTCCACGCCGCCTGGTTCCACCGTGTCCCCGGGGCCGGATGTCGATGCCGACGTGTTCACCCGCCGAGTACCGCCCGCCCGCCCCACCCCCACGACTCCGATGCCGTCCAGCCACCCCTCGCCGACCGATCCGGCCCGCCGCTCGGCCGCCTCCCCGCAGGCACCGAAAGGCTCCTCCTCGGCCGAAAGCTTCCGTCACCCCGGTTCCACCGTGCCCACGGAAGCATCCGCCGACCAGGCCTCCCGCCCAGCCACACCCCCGAAGCCCCCTGTGCCGCCCATTCGATCGGCGCCCGGTGATGCGTTCGCCCGTCGGCTGCCCGGCGATCAGCGCGACGGCTCGGTGCCGAGCGAACGCCCGACCGGTCCGGAGCCCGCCTCTGACCCGACCCGCCGGGTGCCCGCAGATGATCCAACCGGCGCGCTGTCCGCCCATCCCCCCACACAGGGGGCGCCCGCGAACCGAACCAACCCCGCAGCCGCGGAAGCCTCACCTTCCGGCCCGCGCGCGAGCACACCCGCCATGCCCTCGATGCCGCCCGCCGACCCGCCGACCCGCTCGACGTCCGGCGACTCGCGTACCCGCCGGCCCTCCGGCGCCCCGCCGGCTCGTCCGGCGTCCAGTGATCCGCAATCCCGCTCCGTCTCCAGCGAGTCGCGCCCGCGCCAGGCGCCCCGCGACCCCAGGACCCGCCCCGCGCCCAGCGATTCGCGCACCCGCCCGGCGCCCGGCGACCCCCAAGCCGGCCCTGTGCCCAACGAACCGCGGACCCGCCCGGCGTCCGGCGACCCTCTTCCCCACCCGGCGTTCGGTGCTGCCGGACCGGGGTCCGCTGACCGTCTCCCCCGCCCGGGGTCCGGTGCCACCCGCCCGCCGTCCGGCGAGCCTCTTCCCGGCCCGGCGTCCGGCGAGCCTCTTCCCGGCCCGGGGTCCGGTGCTGCCCGCCCGGGGTCCGGTGACCGTCTCACCGGCCCGGGGTCCGGTGCCACCCGCCCGGGATCCGGTGACCGCCTTCCCCGCCCGGGGTCCGGTGCTGCCCGACCGCCGTCCAGCGAGCCTCTTCCCGGCCCGGCGTCCGGCGCTGCCCGCCCGGGATCTGGTGACCCTCTCGCTCGCCCGGAATCCGGTGACCCCAACACCCGCCCGGCGTCGGGCGCCCCCCTCACCCGGCCGGGGTCCGGTGACCCCAGCACCCGCCCGGAACCCGGTGCTCCCCTCACCCACCCGGCAGCAAACACCCCGCCCAACCGCCCGAACCCCGGTTTCCCCTCCGGCCGTTCCGCGTTTGAGGCGTTCGACGTGTTCGAGGGCTTCGGCGCGCTCGATGACGGTCACGTGCGTCGGTCCGGGGCGCCCGCTCAGCCCGCCCCCGCTCAGTCCGACGGCGGCCGGGGGGTCGTGGCGCCTGATCCTGCTCTTTCCTGGAGTGCACCCATGAACCCGGGTGGGAGTCGGCCCGTCGTGTCGTTCGGGGAGCCCGAGGGGTATGACGAGCGGGCCCGGCCCAGGCCGCTGCTGGGGCGGGTGCGGGGTCGTACCGCCGCCGTCGCCGCCTGTCTGGTGCTGGGACTCGGACTCATCGGCGGTGCCGTCACCGGGAGTTGGCTGGTCGGGGACGACGGCGGTGAGGGGGCGAAAGGGACGTTCTCCGCGGCCGCCGGGCTGTGGCACAGCGTGCCGGTGGATCAGCTGTTCCCGCCCACCCTGCAGGGGCTCGGCGCCGGCCCCGGTGGCGCCGACCGCACCTGGACCCGTATAGCCGTCGCGCCCGACAGCGGCTGCAAGGGCGCCTTCGACCCCCTGCTGGGCAAGGCGCTCGCCCCCGTGGGATGCCAGCGGCTGCTGCGCGCCACCTACACCGACGCCACCGAGAGCTTCGTGACCACCGTCGGCCTGCTGTTCACCAAGGCGGACGCCCCCGCCATGACCGCCCTCGCCAAACGGTTCCAGAGCGAGGGCCTCGGCAACCGCACCGACCTCATGCCCCGCCCCTACGCCGCCAAGGACACCCCCGCCGCCCGCTTCGGCCCCCAGCAACGCGCCTCCTGGACCGTCTCCGTGCTCACCGACGCCCCCGTCGTCGTCTACGCGGTCTCCGGCTGGGCCGACGGCCGTACCGTCGACGCCCCCCAGCCCGCCGCACAGGCCATGCAGTCCGGCGCCACCACCGCCCCCGCCCAGGCGGGCCTCGGCCACGAGGCCCAGGGCATCGCCGACCGCATCGAACGCGCCCTGCGCAAGGACGTCACCAGCCCGCCCACGGAACGGCCCTCATGAGACACCCCAGCCGCCGGGTCGCGGCACTGAGCCTGCTCCTCGCCGGCTCCCTCGCCCTCGTCCCCTCCACCGCCGCCCACGCCGACGGCATCCGCGCCCAGCAGTGGGGCCTGGACGCCATGCACACCCAGCAGGCCTGGCGCACCACGAAGGGCCGGGGCATCACCGTCGCCGTCCTCGACACCGGTGTGGAGGCCGACCACCCCGACCTCGTCGGCAACGTCCTGCCCGCCAAGGACATGATCGGCTTCGGGGCCGAGCGGGGAAACCGGAACTGGGCCCGGCACGGCACCGCCATGGCGGGGATCATCGCCGGACACGGCCATGGACCCGGTGACTCCGACGGAGTGATGGGCATCGCTCCGGAGGCCAAGATCCTGCCGGTCCGGGTGATCCTCGAGGACGGCGACTCCGCCCGCCCACAGGCCCGCTCCACCCGCGGCAACGCCCTCGCCGAGGGCATCCGCTGGGCCGCCGACCACGGCGCCGACGTCATCAACCTCTCCCTCGGCGACGACTCCGCCTCCGCCCACCCCGAACCCGCCGAGGACGAGGCGATCCAGTACGCCCTGAAGAAGAACGTCAGCGTCGTCGCCTCGGCCGGCAACGGCGGAAAGAAGGGCGACCACACCTCCTACCCGGCCGCCTACCCCGGCGTCATCGCCGCCACCGCCGTGGACCGCTACGGCACCCGCGCCGACTTCTCCACCCGCCGCTGGTACGCCACGGTCAGCGCCCCGGGCGACGACATCGTCATCGCCGACCCGGACCACAAGTACTACGAGGGCTGGGGTACGAGCGCCGCCTCCGCGTTCGTCTCGGGGGCCGTGGCCCTCGTCAAGGCCGCCCACCCCGGACTGGCCCCCGCGCAGATCAAGCAGTTGCTGGAGGACACCGCCCGCAACCCGCCCGTCGGAGGCCGGGACGACTCCCGCGGCTTCGGCATGGTCGACCCGGCCGCCGCCATCAAGGCCGCCGCCCGCCTCAAACCGGAGGGCCTGCAGGCCGCCTCCTACGGCAAGCGGTACTTCGGCAGCGGCCCGGACACCGCCAAGTCCGAGAGCTCCACCAGCGACTGGGCCGCCCCGCTCGCGGGCGCGTTCGGCGGGGTGCTGCTGGTCATGGCGGTCGTTCTGTGGCGCGGACGTCCCAGGCGCTACGAGTTCTAGGGCGCTCGCGGGCCGCCTCCGGGCCTCAGGACACCGAGGAGCCGTCCCGGGCGAACACCGACACCGCCGCCTTCGCCGCCGACTCGACCAGCGAAATCCCCTTCGCCTGCGTCGCGTTGCCGTTGGAGAGCACGGCCACCAGATACGCGTGGCCGCCGACCGTCACGCGCCCGATGCTGTTGATGTCCCACAACCCGGTCGTACTCCGTGCCAGCCAGCCGTTCTTCAGCGCCCACCGCGAACCGTCGGCCGCCGCGGACACCCCCCACCGCTGATCGGCCTCGATCTCGGTCATCAGCCCCCGCACGTACGACCGCGAGGCCTTGCTCAGCTTCGAGTGGTCACCGAACACCTGGTGGAGCAGGGTGAGTTGGTCGGCCGCCGTGGTCTGCGTCAGCCCCCACAGGGCACCCTCACCACCCTGCGTGCCGGTCAGTCCGAACGTCTTGTTCGCCGCGTCCAGCCCACCGGCCTGCCCGATGACGTCCCACAGGGCGGAGGCGGCCGTGTTGTCGCTGTTCTCGATCATCTTCGTGGCGTACCACTTCTCGGTCGCCGTCAGCCGCCGGTCCGCGTCCTGCGCCTGCAGCAGGAGTGTCGCCAGGATGTCCACCTTCACGATGCTGGCCGTGTCGAACGCGCCGGCGCCGTAGACGGCGCTCACACCGGAGTCCAGGTCCAGCACCGCCGCCGACACCTTCGCCCTTCCCGAGACGGTCACCGACTTCATCGCCTCGGCCAGCCGCGCGTCATGATCCACCGTCGGCTCCGTCACCGGTTTCACCGGTTTCACCGATTCCTCCCCGTCCGCCGACGGGGAGTCCGTCGGCGACGCCGACGATACGGCGCCCGCACCGGAGTGTGCCCGCGCCTTCACGTACACCGTCCCGGCGGCCGTGACGCCCACAACGGCGACCGTGGCGAGGGCGGTGTAGATCAGAGGACGCGTCCTGGACGGACGAGCGCGGCGGCTGCGGCGGGCTCTGGAGGACTCCATGCCCGCGATGCTCGGGGCGGTGACTGTGCGGGCCGTTAGACGGACGTTAGATGTGTGTCAGGGGATTCTGAGAAAGCCGTGAAGGCGGTGAACCAGCTGTTTCCGGGGCCGCACAAGCCCAGCAGCAAGCCCCCTATAGGGTCGGTGACCGTGGCGAACAAGAACATTCCCGACCCCGGCTACTCCGACGACGACGGCTCCGCCGACCCCCGGCTGAGCACCGCGCTCGCCGCCTGGGCCGAGGACCGCACCGCCCTGGAGCCGGTTCTCGAGGCGCTCAAGGGCGCCCGGCTGCTCGTGCCCGTGGTCGCCGTGCTCGGCGAGGTCGAGGAGGACGAGAACGGGCTGCGCCGCGAGAAGACCAGCGACATGGCCGTACCGACCCTGAAGGCCGGATCCCGGACCGCCCTGCCGGCCTTCACCTCCACCGAGTCGCTGGCCCGCTGGGACCCGGCGGCCCGCCCCGTCGCCGTACCCCTGCACCAGGCGCTGCAGGCCGCCGCGCACGAGAAGGCCGACACGATCGTGCTGGACCTGTCAGGGCCGGTGCCCTTCGAACTGACGGGACCCGCCCTGCTCGCCCTCGCCGAGGGCCGGACGAGCGCCGACCCGCTCGCCGATCCGGCTGTGCGGGAGGCGGTACGGGCCGCGGTGGCCGCCGAATCCGCCGTGCTCCGCGCCCACCTCGGGCCCGGTCGCGCCGACGGCACCCTCGCCCTCGTACTCGACGAGTCTGCCGCGCCCGCCGAGGCCGCCCGTGCCGTGGCCGAGCGGCTCGCCGCCGACGAGACACTGAGGGCCCGCCTGGTGCGCGGCCTCGACCTGGCACTGCTGCCGGCCGGGGCGACGCCTCCGGGCGAGCCCTTGTACGTACGAAGTGGGCAGTAGATTTCCTGCCCGCGCTAGCCGTAGATCGGCCCCGTGTACTTCTCACCGGGGCCCTGGCCCGGCTCGTCCGGGACGATCGACGCCTCGCGGAAGGCCAGCTGCAGGGACTTCAGGCCGTCGCGCAGCGGGGCCGCGTGGAAGGAGCTGATCTCGGTCGTGCTCGCGTCCAGCAGCCCGGCCAGGGCGGTGACCAGCTTGCGGGCCTCGTCCAGGTCCTTGTACTTGTCGCCCTCCTCGGTCAGGCCGAGCTTCACCGCGGCGGCGCTCATCAGGTTGACGGCGACCGTCACGATCACCTCGACGGCGGGGACCTCGGCGATGTCGCGGGTCATCTCGTCGAAGTCGGGCGCGGCAGACTCGGGGGACTCTGCGGACTCGGGAGGGGTGTCACTCATGCCCCACACGATAGGCCCCGGTGCAGGCCGGTTCGCACCACCCCCGGGCAGCTGCTAACCTTGTGTGACGACCGGCCGGACAGACATGCCCGGCCTACAAGTGGAGGCTCCGATCTCCCACCTGACCGTCCTCCGGGACGGCGGGTCACCCCGGTCAGGCGGCCACCATCGTTCCGTACGGACGATGGAGTCGCCCGAAAGCGCGCCCCGCGGCATCGCGGCGGTGCTCCGGCAGTGTATTCGGGGCCCCGCCTGTGATCGGCCGGGGCATTTTTCATGCTTCGGCGCGGTTAGGTCTAACAGAAGTAGAGACATACGCGGCTGTCCGCCAGACAACCGTGTGGTGCTAACTGAGGAGGATCCATCAGCGCCGAGCCCCGCATCAACGACCGGATTCGCGTTCCCGAGGTGCGACTTGTCGGTCCCAGTGGCGAGCAGGTGGGCATCGTCCCGCTGGCCAAGGCACTGGAGCTTGCCCAGGAGTACGACCTCGACCTCGTCGAGGTAGCGGCGAACGCCCGTCCGCCCGTGTGCAAGCTCATGGACTACGGGAAGTTCAAGTACGAGTCGGCCATGAAGGCCCGTGAGGCGCGCAAGAACCAGGCGCACACGGTCATCAAGGAGATGAAGCTCCGGCCGAAGATCGACCCGCACGACTATGACACCAAGAAGGGTCACGTCGTCCGGTTCCTCAAGCAGGGCGACAAGGTCAAGATCACGATCATGTTCCGTGGACGCGAGCAGTCCCGGCCCGAACTGGGCTACCGACTGCTGCAGCGGCTCGCGGAGGACGTCCAGGACCTCGGTTTCGTGGAGTCGAACCCGAAGCAGGACGGCCGGAACATGATCATGGTTCTCGGTCCGCACAAGAAGAAGACCGAGGCGATGGCCGAGGCCCGCCAGGCGCAGGAGGCCCGCAAGGCCGAGGCGAAGGCCCACCCGGGCCGCTCGCAGAACGCCGCGGAGACCGACAGTGTCGGGGACGACCAGAGCGTTGTCGTGGACACCGAGGCGCCTGCCGAGGCTTCCGCCGAGGCGTGATCCCGGGGACGCGAGTCCCAGGACAGCAGTAACCGATACAAGCGACGTTCCGACGTGCCCGGTTTTCGTGACCGGGCACCGGAGCGCCACCGACGAGGAGAGAACGGCGCTATGCCGAAGAACAAGTCGCACAGCGGTGCCAGCAAGCGCTTCAAGGTCACCGGCTCCGGCAAGGTGCTCCGTGAGCGCGCCGGCAAGCGCCACCTGCTCGAGCACAAGTCGTCCCGCGTGACGCGTCGCCTCACCGGCAACGCCGAGATGGCCCCGGGCGACGCCGCGAAGATCAAGAAGCTTCTCGGCAAGTGACGTACGCGGCGCGGTGATCAACGGATCCCCTCGCGCCGTACGTCTGGACCGGGACCCCATCGATTCCGGGCCGTGTGAGTCCAACCACGGCCCCGCTACAAGGAGTTAACAAGTGGCACGCGTCAAGCGGGCAGTCAACGCCCACAAGAAGCGCCGGGCGATCCTCGAGCAGGCTTCCGGCTACCGCGGTCAGCGTTCGCGTCTGTACCGCAAGGCCAAGGAGCAGGTCACCCACTCGCTGGTCTACAACTACAACGACCGCAAGAAGCGCAAGGGTGACTTCCGCCAGCTGTGGATCCAGCGCATCAACGCCGCTGCCCGCGCCAACGGCATCACGTACAACCGCTTCATCCAGGGCCTGAAGGCCGCCAACGTCGAGGTCGACCGCAAGATCCTCGCGGAGCTGGCCGTCAACGACGCGGGCGCGTTCGCCGCCCTGGTCGAGGTCGCCCAGAAGGCGCTGCCGAGCGACGTCAACGCGCCGAAGGCCGCGTGACGCTGCGCTCGGCCTGAGCCGAAGTGACGGACCCGTGGGTTATGCCTGCGGGTCCGTTGCGTTGAGCGGTGCGGGTGGGTTCTGCACCGCCGACATGCGCCGTCGTGGTTGATCGCCGTTGCGGCGGAGAACTGGTACCGAAGGTGAGTTGGATGTCCCCTGTGACCCCGGAGTTGATCTCTCCCCGTTCCCCTCGTGTCTCCGCCGCCCGGCGGCTCGCCAAGCGGAACTTCCGGGGCAAGGAGCGGCTGTTCCTGGCCGAGGGGCCGCAGGCCGTGCGGGAGGCCGCCGGGCACGGGCTGGTGGAGCTGTTCGCCACCGTCGAGGCCGCGGAGCGGTACGCCGACATCGTGGGGGAGGCCCGGGACACCGGGGTCCGCGTCCATCTCGCCTCCGATGACGTGATCGCCGACATCTCGACGACCGTCACACCGCAGGGTCTCGTCGGGATCTGCCGGTTCGTCGACACGCCCTTCGAGGAGATCCTCGCGGCCCGGCCCAAGCTCGTCGCCGTCCTCGCGCACGTGCGCGACCCCGGCAACGCGGGAACCGTGCTGCGGTGCGCCGATGCCGCCGGGGCCGAGGCCGTCGTACTGACCGACGCGTCCGTCGATCTGTACAACCCGAAGGCCGTACGGGCCTCCGTCGGGTCCCTCTTCCATCTCCCCGTCGCCGTCGGTGTGCCCGTCGAGGAGGCCGTGGCCGGGCTCAAGGGGGCCGGTGTCCGGGTGCTCGCCGCCGACGGAGCGGGCACCGACGACCTCGACGACGAGCTCGACAAGGGGACCATGGGCGGGCCCACCGCATGGGTGTTCGGGAACGAGGCATGGGGGCTTCCGGAGGAGACCCGCGCACTCGCGGACGCCGTGGTGCGCGTCCCGATCCACGGGAAGGCCGAGAGCCTGAACCTCGCCACCGCGGCCGCCGTATGTCTCTATGCCTCGGCCCGTGCACAGCGCGCCTCCACAGGGTGCCGCTCCGTCACCGGGGCCTAGTAGGGTGACCAGCTCGGGGGCCACCTGCGCCGTCTGAGAGGTGGGTTCGGGGATGGGTGTCGGCACGGGCGGTGCGGACAGGGCACTGCGGGCACGGGACGTGCGCCGCCCGCCCGCGCCCCGGCACGGTGATCCGGCCGGGCTCGGCATCGACCCGGACGAGCTGCCCGACGGCCTGGTGATCGCCGACGAGCACGGCCGGGTGATCTGCTTCAACGCGGCCGCCGAACGCATCACGGCCACGCCGGCCGAGGACGCCCTGGGACAGCGGCTGGAGAAGGCGCTCCCGTTAGAGGATCTGGAGGGGCGCCGGTGGTGGCAGCTGACCGATCCCTACGGCGGACTGGCCATCCGGCAGCGGCAGCCCGAGCGGAACCTGCTGCTGCCCGGGGGACGTGAGGTCCTCGTCTCCGCCCGCTACGTGCGCGCCGAGCCCACCGGTCCGGTGCGCCGCGTCGTCGTCTCCCTCCGCGACACCGAGGCCCGCCGCCGTACCGAGCGCTCCCACGCGGAGCTGATAGCCACTGTCGCCCACGAGCTGCGCTCGCCGCTCACCTCCGTCAAGGGCTTCACCGCCACGCTGCTGGCCAAGTGGGAACGCTTCACGGACGACCAGAAGCGGCTGATGCTGGAGACCGTCGACGCCGACGCCGACCGGGTCACCCGGCTCATCGCCGAGCTGCTCGACATATCACGCATCGACAGCGGACGGCTTGAGGTCAGGCGCCAGCCGGTCGACATCGGCGCGGCCGTGGGCCGGCACATCCAGGCGTACGTCGCCGCCGGGCAGCCCGCCGACCGGTTCCTGCTGCGGATCGAGCAGCCGCTGCCCGCGCTGTGGGCCGATCCCGACAAGATCGACCAGGTGCTGAGCAACTTGCTGGAAAATGCCGTGCGGCACGGCGAGGGAACCGTCACCATTGACGTCACGGCCACGGAGTCCCCCCGCGAGGACGAGGACACCGGCACGTCGGTCACGGTGACCGACGAGGGGCCCGGCATCCCGGAGGAGTCCATGAACCGCGTCTTCACCCGCTTCTGGCGGGGCAGCAAGCGCGGTGGCACGGGCCTCGGGCTCTACATCGTCAAGGGCATCGTCGAGGCCCACGGCGGCACCATCACCGTCGGCCGCGGCCCCCAGGGCGGCGCCGAGTTCCGATTTACCTTGCCCGTGGCGGCCCCGGCGTACCTCACCTGAGAGCCGGCGAGCGCCCCACGGGCGCATTCGTATACCTGAGGGCCGCTCCCGGACCGAGTGCCCGGGCGCTCGGTCCGGGAGCGGCCCTCCACCCCGTTAGACTCGGCCTTTGGCACCCATGTGTCCCATGGACGGCCCTCTGACCTCTGAGTGAGTCGGTGACGGGGACCTTCAGCCAGCCAACCGGAAGCACGGGAAGAGATGTCGGCACCCAATAAGTCGTACGACCCTGTAGAGGTCGAGGCGTTGAAACCGGAAGAGATCGAGCGCATGCGGGACGAGGCGCTCGCCGCCTTCAGCGCAGCGGACTCCCTCGACGCGCTCCAGGAGGCCAAGGTCGCCCACACCGGGGGCACCTCCCCGCTGGCCCTCGCCAACCGCGAGATCGGCGCCCTGCCCCCGCACGCCAAGGCCGCCGCCGGCAAGCTGGTCGGCCAGGCCCGCGGCGCCGTGAGCAAGGCGCTCGCCGCCCGCCAGGCCGAACTGGAGGCTGAGCGGGACGCGCGTGTGCTGGTCGAGGAGTCGGTGGACGTCACGCTGCCGTACGACCGCGTACCGGCCGGCGCCCGCCACCCCCTGACCACCCTCTCGGAGCGCATCGAGGACGTCTTCGTGGCCATGGGCTACGAGGTCGCCGAGGGCCCGCAGGCCGAGGCCGAGTGGTTCAACTTCGACGCCCTGAACATCGGCCCGGACCACCCGGCCCGCGGCGAGGCCGACACCTTCTTCGTGGCCGGCCCCGAGGGCGGCACCGAGTCCGGTGTCGTGCTGCGCACCCACACCTCGCCCGTGCAGATCCGCTCGCTGCTGGAGCGTGAGCTGCCGGTCTACGTGATCTGCCCCGGTGTCGTCTACCGCACCGACGAGCTGGACGCCACGCACACCCCGGTCTTCCGCCAGGTCGAGCTGCTCGCCGTCGACGAGGGCCTGACCATGGCCGATCTCAAGGGCACCCTGGACCACATGGTCCAGTCGCTGTTCGGCGAGGACATGAAGACCCGGCTGCGACCGAACTTCTTCCCCTTCACCGAGCCGTCCGCCGAGATGGACATGGTGTGCTACGTCTGCCGCGGCGAGTCCGTCGGCAACCCCGACCGGCCCTGCCGCACCTGCTCCAGCGAGGGCTGGATCGAGCTGGGCGGCTGCGGCATGGTCAACCCGCGGGTGCTCACCGCCTGCGGCGTCGACCCGGAGAAGTACAGCGGCTTCGCCTTCGGGTTCGGCATCGAGCGGATGCTGATGTTCCGCCACAACGTCGAGGACATGCGAGACATGGTCGAGGGTGACGTCCGGTTCACTCGGCCGTTCGGGATGGAGATCTGATGCGGGTCCCGCTTTCCTGGCTGCGGGAGTACGTCGACCTGCCGGCCACCGAGACCGGCCGTGACGTCCAGGCCAAGCTCATCGCGGCCGGCCTGGAGGTCGAGACGGTCGAGCAGCTCGGCCACGACCTCAAGGGCCCCCTGGTCGTCGGTCAGGTGCTGACCATCGAGGAGCTGGAGGGCTTCAAGAAGCCGATCCGCTTCTGCACGGTCGACGTCGGGCAGGCCAACGGCACCGGCGAGCCGCAGGAGATCGTCTGCGGCGCCCGCAACTTCGCCGTCGGCGACAAGGTCGTCGTCGTGCTGCCGGGCGCCACCCTCCCGGGCGGCTTCTCGATCTCCGCGCGCAAGACCTACGGCAGGACCTCGCACGGCATGATCTGCTCCAGCGACGAGCTGGGCATGGGCGACGACGGCACGCACGGCATCATCGTGCTGCCGCCGGAGACCGAGGTCGGCAAGGACGCCGTCGAGCTGCTGGAGCTGGTCGACGAGGTCCTGGACATCGCCGTCACCGCCAACCGCGGCGACTGCCTGTCCATCCGCGGTGTCGCCCGCGAGACCGCCATCGCCTACGGCCTGCCGCTGCGCGACCCGGCCCTGATCGACGTGCCCGGCCCGAACGCCTTCGGCTACCCCGTCCAGGTCACCGACCCGATCGGCTGCGACCGCTTCACCGCCCGCACGGTGATCGGTCTCAGCCCCGAGGCCCGCTCGCCGATCTGGCTCCAGCGCCGGCTGCAGAAGGTCGGCATGCGCCCGATCTCGCTCGCCGTCGACGTCACCAACTACGTGATGATGGAGCTCGGCCAGCCCCTGCACGCCTACGACCGGGGGCTGGTCCAGGGCACCATCGGCGTGCGCCGTGCGGAGCCGGGCGAGAAGCTCGTCACCCTGGACGGCGTGGAGCGCAAGCTGGACGCCGAGGACCTGGTCATCACCGACGACCGCGGCCCCATCGGCCTCGCGGGCGTCATGGGCGGCGCGAACACCGAGATCGCCGACCACGACGACGTACAGAACGCCACCACGGACGTGGTGATCGAGGCCGCCCACTTCAACGCGGTGTCGATCGCCCGGACGGCCCGACGCCACAAGCTGTCCTCCGAGGCGTCCCGCCGCTTCGAGCGGGGCGTCGACCCGCAGGCCTCGGCCGCCGCGGCCCAGCGCACGGTCGACCTGCTGGTGCTGCTCGCCGGCGGCACCGCCGAGGCAGGCGTCACCGAGATCACCGCGCCGTCCGCCCCGCACACCATCACCCTCCCGGCCGACCACCCGGACAAGGTGGCCGGAGTCGACTACGGCCGCGAGACCGTCGTACGGCGGCTGCAGGAGGTCGGCTGCGACGTGTACGGGCAGGACGAGCTGATCGTCACCGTGCCGTCCTGGCGGCCCGACCTCTTCGAGGCCAACGACCTCGCCGAGGAGGTCATCCGCCTCGAGGGCTACGAGAACCTGCCCTCCACGCTGCCCAAGCTCCCCTCGGGCCGCGGTCTGACCCACCGCCAGCGACTGCACCGCCGGGTCGGCCGCGCGCTGGCCGGGGCCGGGTACGTCGAGGCGCCGAACTACCCCTTCGTCAGCGAGCAGGTCTTCGACCAGCTGCTGCTGGAGGCGGACGACCCCAACCGCCGGGTCGTGAAGCTGACCAACCCCCTCAGCGACGAGGAGCCCGCGCTGCGGACGTCGCTGCTGCCGGGTCTGCTCGGCGCGCTGCGGCGCAACGTCGGGCGGGGCTCGCACGACCTCGCCCTGTTCGAGACGGGCCTGGTGTTCCACCCGCGCGAGGAGCGGAAGGTGGCCGCCGCGCTGCCGGTGGACCGGCGTCCCACGGACGAGGAGATCGCCGAGCTGAACGCCGCTCTGCCGGTGCAGCCGCGGCACGTGGCCGCCGTGCTCGCCGGTGCGCGGGAGCAGGCCGGCTGGTGGGGCAGGGGCCGGCCGGCGGACTGGGCCGACGCCGTGGAGGCGGCTCGGTCGGTTGCCCGGGAGGCCGGTGCCGAACTGGTCGTGCGCAAGGGGCAGTACGGGCCGTGGCACCCGGGGCGGACCGCCGAGCTGGTGGTGGTCGCCGACGGTGCCGAGAAGGTCGTGGGCCACGCCGGTGAGCTGCACCCGCGAGTCGTGAAGGCCCTCGGGCTGCCCGACCGCACCAGTGCGATGGAACTGGACCTGGACGCGGTGGAGGCGGTCGGCAACGACACGCCTCAGGCGCCGCGCATCTCCACGTTCCCGGTGGCGACGCAGGATGTCGCCCTCGTCGTCGACCAGTTCGTGCCGCATGCCGAGGTGGAGGCCGCGCTGCGGGACGGCGCGGGCGAGCTGTTGGAGTCCGTCCGGCTGTTCGACGTGTACGAGAACGCGGAGCAGTTGGGCGAGGGGCGGAAGTCCCTGGCCTACGCGCTGCGGTTCCGGGCGGCGGACCGGACCCTGACCGTCGATGAGGCGACCGCGGCCCGGGACGCGGCTGTCGCGCTCGCGGGTGAGCGGACCGGGGCGGTGCTGAGGGCTTAGTCGCGCCTCACCTGCATAAATGCGCGCGCCTGACGGATGGTCACTCATTCGGGTGACAATCCCGGGCGATCTGGTCCTCCCGGGCCAGGTGGTCGACAGAATCGGACCGGCCTTTCGAGGCCGGTCCGGTTGTGCTTTCGGGGCCTGTATGGGGGGCCATCGGCATGATTCGCATCAGGGCTGGGGCTTCCCTTTTCCGCAAGCGCTTGCTCGCGTTGGGGCTTCCCCTGGCGTGGGGTGGCGCGGCCGTCACGTACAAGCTGGCCTGCCCGGTCGCCCAGCAGAACGGGCTGGGCGCGCGCATCGTGAGCAGCGCCGTCTTCTTCGCCGTCGGCACCGGGCTCGTCCTCCATGTACGGCACGCGCTACTGCGCGAGTTGAGGGAGGCGCGCATGGTGGCGGGCGCCGCCCAGAGCGTGCTGCTACGGCCGCTGCCGGCGCGGGTGGAGGGGCTGAACGTGGCCGCCGCCCAGCTCTCCGCCGACCGGGGCTCGGCCATCGGCGGTGACCTGTACGAGGTCATCGCCACCGAGCACGGCGTCCGGGTCGTCATGGGGGACGTGCGCGGGCACGGGATCGGCGCCATCGCCACGGCCGCCGCCGTCCTCGGCAGCTTCCGGGAGGCCGTGCACGACGAGCCGGAGCTGGGGGGCGTGCTGCGCAGGCTGGAGCGGGCGCTGGCACGGCACCTGAGAGAGCGGGCCCGTGCCGAGCATCCCTCGGCCGGGGCCGAGCCCGAGCATCCCGTCGCCGAGGAGTTCGTCACCGTACTGCTCCTGGAGATCCGGCCGGACGGCGAGCTGAGCGTCCTCAACTGCGGTCACCCGTGGCCGTATCGGCTCAGTGGACCCCGGGTCGAGCCCCTGGCCCGAGCGGATCCCCTCCCTCCGCTCGGGCCCTTCCCCCTCCCGCCCGAACTGGACACGGAACACTGCGGTCGTCTGCTGCCTGGTGAAACCCTCTTCCTCCACACGGACGGCGCGGAGGACGCACGCGACAGCCGCGGCCGCTTCTTTCCTTTGGGCGAGGTCTTGGCCCAGTGCCTACGGGACGACTCCGTGGCGACTCCCCAGGCAGTACTGGCATCCGCGTTCACTGCACTGCTCCGCCACACGGCGGGGGCTCCCCAGGACGACGTGGCATTGCTCGTACTGACGAACGAACGTCAGCCTCGGCACCCCCAAGGGGCGCGGGGCGATGACATCAGCGGCTCCGCCGCGCGGGCGCGACCAGCCACGGCGCACCCGCAGCCGACAACGCACCTCTGACAACCCCCTGCTTAGTCGTACGGCCAAACCGCCGGCGGCCGTCCGCCCCGCCACGGAGTGTCGGGCAGGCAGCCGGGCGGACGGCATGGATTCGGGCCGCCGCACTGTACGAGGGGGAGCCGGCGGCCCGGCCGGCCTCTTGCGAGGCATTTCAGTCAACCGGGAGGAAACTCTCCGCGACAGTGCGCGTACGCTACGAATTCCTGCACTCCGTTCACACCCCGTGTGAAGCCGCTCGCACTACTCTGTCCGCACCGAGGCTCCCGGGGGGCATCCATGCAGCCCAACACTCTGCTCGACGCGATCCTGGACGAGGCGGGGATCTCGCACGCGGGGCTGGCGGCACACGTCAATCAGGCGGGGCGGGCACGCGGTCTCGCCCTGCGCTACGAACACACGGCTGTGGCCCGGTGGTTGAAGGGACAGCGGCCCCGGGGGCAGGTGCCCGACCTGATCTGCGAGGTGCTCGCCGGCCGGCTGCACCGCCCGGTCACCCTCGACGACATCGGCCTCGGCGTCCCCGGTGAGCCCTCCACCCCGCACGCCACCTCCCTGTCCGGCTTCGTCGAGCGGGCCACCGCGCTGTGGCGCTCCGACGAGCAGCAGCGCCCGCACATCCTGGGCGCACCCGCGGTGACCGGCACGCCCGCGGTCATGCCCGTGTGGGAGTGGGAGAACCCGCCCGAGGACGTCGACGTCTCGCGGGGAGGGCGGCACCGGGTCACCCCGGGCGACCTGGAGATGCTGCGTGCCGCCCGCACGCACTACGAGCAGATGTACCGCAAGGCGGGCGGTATCGCGACCCGCACCCGGATCGTCGGCTTCCTGAACGCCGAGGCCGCGCCGCTGCTGCGGGGCAGCTACACCGACGCCACGGGCCGTCAACTGCACCGGGCCACCGGCGGGTTGGTGGCGATCGCCGGCATCTGCGCGTACGACTCGGACGCGCACGGGCTCGCCCAGCGCTACTTCCACCAGGCCCTGCGGCTGGCGAAGGCCAGCGGGGACCGGGGACTGGGCGCCTATGTGATCGCGCTGCTGGTCAACCAGGCCCTGTTCATGCGCGAGTACCGGCAGGCGGTGGCCTTCGCGGAGGCCGCGCTGCGGGCCGCCGGCAAGCACATCACCCCGGCGCTCGCCTCCGACCTGTACGCGATGCAGGCCAAGGCGTACGCGCACCTCGGTGACGGCACGAGCGCGCTGTCCTGCATCCGGCGTGCGGAGCAGGCCGCCGAACGCATCCGGCGGGGCTACGAACCCGACGAGACCGGCTATGTCCAGCCGGGGCTGGTCAACGTCCAGGTGGCGGAGGCGCTGCTCAGCCTCGGCGAACTCGTGGCGGCGGGGGAGCACGCGGCGGCCGCCGTGGACAACCCGGCCCACGACCGCGGCCGGGTGCACCGGCTCGCCATGCTCAGCACGATCGAGCTGCGCCGGGGCAACGCCGACAAGGCGGTGGCCACCGCCGTGCAGATGGCCGAGCAGGCGCGCGGAATGGAGTCGCAGCGGCTGCGCGACAGACTCCGGGCGGTCCGCGAACACCTGGTGCGCAACGGATGCGCGGGCACCGCCGAGGCCGCCGAACTCATCGACGGTGCGTTGCGCGTGCCGCTGTAGGCCGGTTCCCGAGCACCGCCATCCCACAGTCCCTGCTGCGATATTGCCACTTACTCGACGGAAGGTGGCAGAACCGTGCAGTGGACGAAACAGAACGAACAAACTGTGTACTCAAACCGCTGGTTCAGCGTCAACCTCGCGGATGTCGAGCTGCCGGACGGCCGGCATCTCGACCACTTCCTGATACGGCTGCGGCCGGTGGCCGTGGCGACCGTGGTCAACGAGGCCAACGAGGTCCTCCTGCTGTGGCGCCATCGCTTCATCACCGACAGCTGGGGCTGGGAACTCGCCGCGGGCGTCGTGGAGGACGGGGAGGACATCGCCCGCGCGGCCGCCAGGGAACTGGAGGAGGAGACCGGCTGGCGGCCGGGACCCCTGCACCACCTCATGACGGTGGAACCGTCCAACGGACTCACCGACGCCCGGCACCACATCTACTGGTCGGACGAGGGCGAGTACATCGGACACCCGGTGGACGACTTCGAGTCGGACCGCCGGGAGTGGGTCTCCCTGAAGGTGGTGCCGGACATGGTCGCCCGCGGTGAGGTCCCGGCCGCCAACATGGCGGCCGCCTTACTGCTCCTGCACCACCTCAGGCTCGGGCAGGACACCGTGCGCTGACGTCAGCGCCCCAGTGCCTGCCAGACCGCCACGACGAGGGCCCCCACCGCCGTGACGGCCGCGATCGAGGGCAGCGGCCAGCGGGCGTGTTCCAGGGTGACGAGCCGGGTGTTCAGCTCGTCCAGTTCCTTGGAGGTCTCCTCGGTGCGATGGGTGAGCAGTGCCAGTCCGCCCTCGACACGCGCGTACGCCACGTCGAGGCGGCGTCGTAACTCTGCGAGTTCTCCCTGGACGACCAAATGCTCGGGGTCGGCGGTCACGAACCGCTCCTTTCCTTGCTCGTCTCTCATCAGTTGCATGCGCATGATGAGTCAACTCGCCTGGTGGGCAGGAGGGGAGAGTGTGCGGGCGGCATATGCGGGCCCGGTGCGCACACGGCGTGTGAACGGCGCGGGCCCGGCACTCCGAAAAGTGCCGGGCCCCTGTTCGTCGCACTGTGTGAGCAGCACCCTGGAGCGGGCACTGTGCACCGGGCGGGCGGTCGTCAGCCGTAGGTGTAGAACCCCGAGCCGGTCTTGCGGCCGAGCCGGCCCGCGTCGACCATGCGCTGCAGCAGCGGGGGAGCGGCGTACAGGGGCTCCTTGTACTCCTCGTACATCGAGTTGGCGATGGAGACGATGGTGTCGAGGCCGATCAGGTCGGACAGCTTCAGCGGGCCCATCGGGTGGGCACAGCCCATCTCCATGCCGTTGTCGATGTCCTCGCGGCCTGCGATGCCCGACTCGAACATCCGGATCGCGGAGAGCAGATACGGCACGAGCAGCGCGTTGACCACGAAGCCGGAGCGGTCCTGGGCGCGGATCGCGTGCTTGCCGAGGACCTTCTCGGCGAAGACCTGGGCGCGGCTGAGCGTGCCCTCGGACGTGGTGAGCGCGGGGATCAGCTCGACGAGCTTCTGCACCGGCGCGGGGTTGAAGAAGTGGATGCCGACGATCTGGTCCGGCCGCGAGGTGGCCACCGCCAGCTTCACCAGCGGGATGGAGGAGGTGTTGGAGGCCAGGATCGCGTCGGGCCGGGTCACCACCTGGTCGAGGACCTGGAAGATCTCCGTCTTCACCTGCTCGTTCTCCACGACGGCCTCGATCACCAGATCCCGGTCGGCGAACTCGCCGAGGTCGGTGGTGAAGCTGAGCCGCGCCTGGGTCGTCGCCAGCTCCTCCTCGGTGATCTTGCCGCGCTCCGCCGCCTTGGACAGGGAGTTGAACAGCCGGGTCCGGCCGATCTCCAGGGCCTCACCGGTGGTCTCGGCGACCTTCACATCCAGTCCGGCCCGGGCGCACACCTCGGCGATGCCCGCTCCCATCTGGCCGCAGCCGACCACTCCGACGCGCTCGATGTCGGTCACATCGTCCCCTTCGCTGATCTACGAATCCGGCAGGTCTCCCCGTGGTCCGGTCCCTGCTCCAAACCTGCACGTTACCTCCGGCGATCGTTGATCGATCGTTCGGGTACCGCGTGGCAGTCTGACGCGGGACACGGCCGGGGCCGAGAATCGCGCCCGGACACGCACTTGGGCATCGGGAGGTAGGGGAATGCTGCACCGGAGGACTCGGCTGTCGCGGCGGGCGTTCGCGGTGACGGCCCTGTCGGCACTCGTGGCGGGGGGCGGTGCGATGGCGGCCGGTGCGGCGATGGCGGGCGGCTCGGACACCTCGGACGACTCGGGCCGGCGGAAGGCGTCGGGTCGGATGCGGGGCGTGTGGGTGGCGACCGTGACCAACCGGGACTGGCCGTCCAGGCCGGGCCTGACCGTGGACCGGCAGAAGGCCGAGCTGACCGCGATCCTCGACCGGGCCGTCGAGGACCGCCTCAACGCCGTGATCCTCCAGGTCCGCCCGACGGCCGACGCGCTGTGGCCCTCGCCCTACGAGCCCTGGTCGGACGTCCTCACCGGCACCCAGGGCAAGGCCCCGGGCTGGGACCCGCTGGGCACGGCGGTGAAGGAGGCCCATGCGCGCGGCCTGGAACTCCACGCCTGGTTCAACCCGTACCGCATCGCCAACCACACCGATCCGACGAGGCTGGTCGCCTCGCACCCCGCGCGCAGGCACCCGGACTGGGTGGTGACCTACGGCGGGAAGATGTACTACAACCCCGGACTGCCCCAGGTGCGGGCCTTCGTGGAGGACGCGATCCTCGACGCGGTGCGGAAGTACCCGGTCGACGCCGTCCACTTCGACGACTACTTCTACCCCTACCCGGTGGCCGGCCAGACCTTCGACGACGACGAGGCCTACGACCGCTACGGCGGCGCCTTCTCCGACCGGGCCGCCTGGCGTCGGGACAACATCGACAAGCTGGTGCGCGAGACGGCGGCCAGGATCAGGCGGACCCGCCCCGGCACCCGGTTCGGTATCAGCCCGTTCGGCGTGTGGCGCAACAGCGCCACCGACTCGCGCGGCTCGGACACCAGGGCGGGGGTGCAGACGTACGACGACCTGCACGCGGACACCCGCAAGTGGGTGCGCGAGCACTGGATCGACTACATCTGCCCGCAGATCTACTGGAACATCGGCTTCGCCGCCGCCGACTACGCCAAGCTCGTGCCCTGGTGGGCGGAGGTGGCCAAGGGAACGCCGACGCAGCTGTACATCGGCGAGGCGCTCTACAAGGCCGGTGACCCGGCCCAGCCCGCCGCCTGGCAGGACCCCGCCGAACTGTCCCGGCACCTCACCCTGGCCGCGAAGTACCCACAGGTCCGCGGGCATGCCTTCTTCGCCGCCGGGGACGTGGCGAGGGACCGGATCGGCGCGATGGCACGGGTGGTCGCCGACCACTACCGGCGGCCGGCGAGACCCCCGCGCTGAACCGGCGGATCAGCGTTGTGTTTCCCTGTGGCGGATCTCGGTGTCCGGGCCGGGGGAGCAGATGCCCGTGTGCCCGTCCTCGAAGCGGACGCGGTACGGGGGATTGCCCTCCTGGCCCAGGATCTCGACGATCTCGCCGACCTTGTCGTGCTGGCCTACCACCCTGCCGTGCTGGACAAGCTGGTCGCCCACGGTTGCACGCATCTGTAGGGCCTCCTCACCAATTGCGGGAGCAGCGGTCCGTGGCCTTGAGTCTACGGCGCGGGGGCCTCCTGGGAAGCGGGCCGAACGTCCTCAACCCCGCGCCCGCTGGGTGACGGCGATGCACACCAGTACCGCCGCGGCCGTCAGCGGGGCGGCCACCGTCAGGTGCTCGCCCAGCAGCAGCACCGACCACACCAGTGTGAGCAGGGGCTGGGCAAGCTGCAACTGGCTCGCCCTGGGGATGCCGATGGCCGCCATGCCCCGGTACCAGACGACCAGACCGAGGAACTGCGAGCCCGCCGCCACCCACAGCAGCCCGGCCACGCTGTGCGCGGTCAGGTGCGCGGGTTCGTACGACAGGGCAACCGCCGCGGCCGGCACGGCGGCCGGCAGACACAGCACCAGAGCCCAGCCGATCACCTGCCAGCCCGGCATCACCCGGGCCAGCCGGCCGCCCTCGGTGTACCCGGCCGCGCACACCAACAGGGCGGCGAACAGATAGAGATCGGCGGCCGTCAGCGCCCCGCCGCTCTGCTGCACGGTGAACGTGACGACCGCGGCGGCGCCCGCGAGCGCCGCCGCCCAGAAGGTGCGCGAGGGCCGGCTGCCCATGCGCAGCGCGGACAGCAGCGCGGTCGTCAGCGGCAGCAGCCCGACCACGACGGCCGCGTGCGCGGTGGTGGACGTCCGCAGCGCGAGCGTGGTCAGCAGTGGGAACCCGACCACCACTCCCGCGGCGACCACCGCGAGCCCCGCCCAGTGCCGCCGCTGCGGCACCGGCACCGGCAGGACCAGCAGACACCCGCCCGCGATGACCGCGGCCAGCACACACCGCACCGCGACCAGCGCCCAGGGCCCGAACCCCTCCAGTCCCCAGGCGGTGGCCGGGAAGGTGAGCGAGAAGGCGGTGACGCCGAGGGCGGCCTGGAGGGTTCCCCCGGTGCCCGGCGCCTTCGAGGGGAGGGCGACCGGGGGGTCGACTGCTATCCGTGTGGCCGCAGTAGCGCTACTCTGTGCTCTCATGCAAGAGCGTAGCAGTGTCGGAGAACTGGCGAATCTGCTGAAGCGGGAACTCGACCGCTATCCATCCGGTGGAAAGCTCCCGTCGAGCCGTGCCCTGGTCGAGCGGTTCCGGGTCAGCCCGGTGACCGTCTCCCGCGCCCTCGCCCAGCTCGCCGCGGAGGGCCTGGTCGTCACCCGGCCCGGCGCCGGCGCCTACCGCGCCGAGCCGCGCGCCGCCACCGCTCCCGCCGGAGACACCTCCTGGCAGGAGGTCGCCCTGAGCGCGGACGGCGCCGCCGACCTCGTACCGCGCACGGTGGACGCCTCCGGCGTGGTGGTGTCCCTCGCCGCGCCGCCGCCCGGCGTCATCGAGTTCAACGGCGGCTATCTGCATCCCTCCCTGCAGCCGGAGCGGGCGATGGCGGCCGCCCTGGCGCGTGCGGGACGCCGGCCCGGGGCCTGGGGGCGGCCACCGATGGAGGGACTGCCGGAACTGCGCGAGTGGTTCGCGCGCGGCCTCGGCGGCGGGGTCACCGCGGCGGAGGTGCTGATCACGGCGGGCGGCCAGTCCGCGCTGACGACGGCCCTGCGCGCCCTCGCCCCGCCGGGAGCGCCGGTGCTCGTCGAATCACCCACCTACCCGGGCATGTTGGCGATCGCCCGGTCGGCCGGCCTGCGCCCGGTACCGGTCCCCGTGGACCCCGACGGCGTCCGGCCGTCCCTCCTCGCCGACGCCTTCCGCGCGACCGGCGCCCGTGTCCTCGTCTGCCAGCCCCTGTTCCAGAACCCGACCGGCGCGGTCCTCGCCCCCGGCCGCCGGGCCGAGGTGCTGGGCATCGCGCGCGCGGCCGGCGCCTTCGTCGTGGAGGACGACTTCGTACGACGGCTCGTGCACGAGGACGCCGGACCGCTGCCGAGCCCGCTCGTCGCCGACGACCCCGACGGAGTCGTCGTCCACGTCGGCTCGCTGACCAAGGCGACCTCGCCGAGCTTCCGGGTCAGCGCGCTCGCCGCCCGCGGCCCGGTCCTCGAACGCCTGCGCGCCATCCAGGTCGTCGACACCTTCTTCGTCCCCCGACCGCTCCAGGAAGCGGCCCTCGAACTCGTCGGCTCGCCGGCCTGGCCCCGCCATCTCCGCGCGATCTCGGCGCAGTTGAAGACCCGCCGGGACGCCATGACCGCGGCCCTCCGCCTCGACCTGCCCGAACTCGCCCTGCCGCACATCCCCTCCGGCGGCTACCACCTCTGGCTGCGCCTGCCCGACGGCAGCGACGACGGCGCGCTGACCTCGGCCGCCCTGCGCGCGGGCGTCGCCATCACCCCCGGCCGCCCCTACTTCAGCGCCGAACCCCCGGCCGCCCACGTCCGGTTGAGCTTCGCCGCGGTCGCGGGGACGGGGGAGATCACCGAAGGGGTACGGCGCCTGCGCACGGCCTGCGACGAAGTGCTGGGATAACCGTTCGACGCCGGCCGCCGCGTCCTGCGAGCATCCCGCCATGAACGACGCCCCGAGCCTTCCCGACGGCTACGAGATATCCACCGACCCCGACCGTCTCGACGCCGACCGGGTGCACCGGTGGCTGTCCACCGACGCGTACTGGGCGAAGGGCCGCCCGCGTGAGAAGCACGATCAGGCGGTCGCCTCGTCGCTCAACTTCGGAGTGTATGACCTGGTTTCGGGTGATCAGGTGGCTTATGCCCGGGTCGTCACCGACCGGGCGACCTTCGCCTGGCTGTGCGACGTCTACGTCGACCGGTCCGTGCGCGGCAAGGACATCGGTACGGCGATGGTGGGCGCCGTACGCGACCACCTGCTGCCCTTCGGGCTGCGGCGCATCCTGCTCGCCACGGCCGACGCGCACGGCGTTTACGCCAAGCTCGGTTTCGAGCCGCTCGCCCGGCCCGGCATCTGGATGGCGCTGGTCCTGGAGTGAAATGTCCGCCAGGTCCTGACCTTGAAGTAAGTTCTCGGCCACCCTGGGTCACTCGCGCGCAACAGCCCTTGACCTGCGCACTCTCGCGACTCACCATCGCCGCATGCAACTTCGGGTCACGTTCGTCGCCGCCGCGCGCAGCTCCCCGCTGCTCGCGGAGCGCTTCGAGGACGACCGGCCGCTCGACCAGGCCGGGTGGGACGAGGTGCTGCGCGTCGCCCCGGACCTGATCCCCCTGGCGGCGGCCGAGCTGCGCTACTGCTCGCCCACGCCCCGCAGCCGCGCCACCGGCGACGCCCTCGGGTACGCCCCCCTGGTGCAGCTGGCGCTGCGCGACTGCGACATGGGCCGCTGGCGGGGGCTGACCCTCGGCGAGGCGATGGCCCGCGAGCCGGAGGCGGTGGACGCCTGGCTCGCCGACCCGCGTGCCGTCCCGCACGGAGGCGAGTCGCTGGTGGAGTTCATCTCCCGGGTGGGCAACTGGCTCGACACCCGGCCCGTCGACGACGGCGGGCGGATCGTCGCCGTGGCCGAGCCGTCCGTCATCCGGGCCGCCCTGGTGTACGCGCTGAAGGCGCCGCCGTCCACGTACTGGAACATCGACGTCCGCCCCCTGTCGACGACCACCGTCACCGGCCACGCCGGGCGCTGGAACCTCCGCTTCGACGGGGTGCCGGCTCAGCCGACCCGGGCGTAGTCGGTCGTCAGCAGGAGGTCCTTGGCCGGACCGCCCACCCGCCACACCGTCCGCCAGTGGTCCGCGTCCCAAACGGTGAACTCGCCGCGGTAGAGATCGGCCGCGCAGGGGTGGTCGGCCACATGCCGGCCGGTGCTGAGATCCATGTGGTGGAAGGGCCGCCCGTCACCGAAGCGGACATCGGCCGTCCCCGGCGCGCTCCCCGGCAGGAAACGCAGAGTCCGCTCGGCGGGCCGCGCGACCCCCTGCCAGACGAACGTACCGGCCTCGACGTACAGCAGCCCACCGCCCTCCAGCGGACTGAACGCGGTACCCCCTTCGAAGCGCCCCTGGTCCCCGCCGGCGAGATCACGCACGACACGATCCACCCGCCACCGCCCCGCCAGATACCCCAGCACGTCCGCCACGGGCCAGAACTCCCGCATCAGCGACCCTTCTTCCAGCGCCGGCCGCGCAACCGGTCCGGCGATTCGACGGCATCCCCACGCTCCGCCTGTGCCCGGAGTTCGTAGTGCGAGGCGTGGCCGGTGGCCCGGAAGGCCTCCTCGTACGCCGCCAGTGCCCCGCCCAGCCCGCCGCCGGCGGAGCCACGCCTGTGGATCAGACGGGCGAACCCGGCGAAGGACGCCATGACGAGCCCCAGGCAGCCGACCACGACGAGATAGGGCATCAGCGCATCCATACCCCTGACCCTACGCTCCTCGCATCAGCCCCTCGGCCGGACATCTCCCTGCGAATTCATCATTAAATTACGCGCCGGGAAATTGCTGTTTCCCGGCCGTTAACCGACCCATACGTAAACCCGGAGGGGCATTCGGAATCGGCTTGATTTCTTTCCGCGTACGGAACAACCGATCGCATTCATGGACCGTCTAAGCCGTCGAATCGATAACCCGCGGGGAGTACCAAGGAATGAGCCGCTCGACCCTGTCCAAAGCCGTTTCGGGCGGCCGCTTCAGGACCAGGGGGGCTGCCGCGCTGCTCGCGGCGGTCCTCACCACCGCCGTGTTCTGCGCGGCCGACGCGGCGGCCCGCAGCTACCCCTTCGGACCCCGCACCCGCGACGTCAACGACCTCGGCAACCAGTACGTACCCTTCCACGCCCACCTGTGGGACCTGCTGCACGGCAAGGCCGACGGCGGCCTCTTCGTCAACTGGCAGTCCGGCTTCGGCTCCAGCTTCCTGCCCGACCTCGGCACCTACCTCAGCAGCCCGTTCGCCCTGCTCGTCGGCGTCTTCCCACGGCACGAGATCGACCTCGCGGTGTACGTGATCACCGTGCTGAAAACGGCCACCGCCGGCGCCGCCATGGCCTGGCTGCTGCTGAGCCTGCGCTCCGGGCGCTGGTGGGGGGCGGGGCTGCTGGGCGCCTCGTACGGGCTGTGCGGCTGGAGCGTGGCCGTCGCCTCGTACAACCCGATGTGGCTCGACGGCCTCATCGCGCTGCCGCTGTTCTGCCTGGTCGGCGAGTGGACGCTGCGGCGCCGGCGGCCGCTGCTCGGCGTGCTGGTGGTGACGGAGGCGTGGATCGCCAACTTCTACACCGCCTACATGGCCACCCTCGCCGCCGGTCTGGTGCTGCTGCTCAGGCTGTGGCAGTCCGACCTCTCGCGCAGGCAGCGGCTGCGGGCCGCAGGCCGCGCCGCCGCCACCGTCGCGTTGGGCGTGGGCCTGGCCGCCCCGCTGGTGACGGTCATCTACTTCGGCACCAAGCACGCCTACCCGGGCCGCGTCGTGCACTTCACGCCCGTGTCGACGGAGGACCTGCTGGCGCGGCTGCTGCCGACGACGTACACCTTCGGCAGTCCCGCGCTCTACGCGGGCACCGCGGCCCTTCTGCTCGCCCTCGCCCTGCCCTTCCACCGGGCGGTCCCGGTGCGGGTGCGCGTCGCCTGGACGGCACTGGTCGTCGTGGTGACGCTGTCGCTGCAGTGGGAGCCGACCCATCTGGTCTGGCACGCCTTCGCCACCCCGCAGGGCAGCCCGTACCGGCAGGCGTTCGTGCTGTGCGGCCTGGTGGTGGTCGCCGCCTGGCACGCGCTGTCGTACGGGCCGCCGGACTGGCGTGCCCTGGGCGCGGCGACCGGCCTGCTGGCGCTGATCACCGCCGTCGCCAGCCGCAGTGCCCTGGTGCAGCACCTCACCTGGGTGGTGCTGTCACTCGCCGTCGTCGGCGCGCTGGGCGGACTGGTGCTGCTGCGGCTCGCGGACACCGCCTCCGACACGACCGCCAGGCGCGGACTCCGTACCGCGTTCACCGTCCTCGCGGTGGCCCTGCTGTTCGGCGGCCAGTTCGGGGAGGCCATGGCCACCTCCGCCGACGCCTCCCGGCAGCGGCTGCGGCACATGGACAACTACGCGCCCTGGGGTCAGCGGCAGGAGCGGCAGTCGGAGCTGATCGCGCAGACGGACGACTGGCCGGCGTACCGCACCGACGCGGGCCGCGAGCAGACCGTCGCCAACGATCCGATGCTGGTCGGCGGCCAGGGCGCCCAGTACTACAGCAGCCTCACCTCGAACGTCCTCAGCCGCACGCTCACCGCTCTCGGCGGCGGCTGGACCTCCCGCGGCCGCAGCCTGCAGAGCCTCGACAACGCCGTGACCGACGCGATCTTCTCGATCGGCGCCCGGGTGCAGTCACCGCCCGACCCGCACCAGGACTGGTTCCCGCAGGACGGCACCGCACCGACCGTCTCCCGGGAGGCCGTACCGCCGCTGGTGACGGTACGGCCCTCCGCTGCGGCCGCCGGCGGCTTCGGCGAGTCGCCGTACCGCAACCAGGAGCTGCTGCTGGGCTCCCGCGTCTACACCGTCCCCCCGATCACCCTGCGGGACGACGCCGGGCAGCCGGTCCAGGGCGGCCGGGTGGGCTCCGGGAACGCCGCGAAGAAGCCGGTGATCACGGCTCGCTGCCCGGCCGGCGGCCAGGCCTACCTCTGGGCCCCCCGCTTCTCCGGCACCGCGCGGCTGGGCGAGGACACCGCACGCTTCCGCTCGCTCCACCCCCGCAACCGCGCCGCCATGGAGCCGCTCGGCCAGGTCCCCTCGTCCGGGCGGCTGCGCATCACCCTGACCCCCAACCGCCCCGGTCTCGTCCCGGACGGCGCCGTGGGCTGCCTGGACACCGGGCGGCTGCGCTCCGCCGTCGACCATCTCAAGGCCACCGGCGCCACCCGGGTCACCGTCTCCGACGGCACGATCCACGCGGAACTCCCCGCGGGCAGCAAGGGAACCGCCGTGGTCGCGGCGCCCCGCATCGCGGGCTGGCGCTGTGCGGCGGGCGGCGGCGACGCCCAGCCGGCCAAGGAGTTCCACGGTCTGATCGCCGTCCCGCTCGACGGCGAATCGACCAGCCTCACCTGCACCTTCCGTCCGCCCGGGCTGCGGCTCGGCACGGTCGTCGGGGCGGCCTCGCTGCTGACCCTGGCCCTGCTCGGCGTCCTCACCGCCGTCCGCCGACGGCGTACCCCCGAGCCCTCCTCGTCCGCCACGATCCGGCCGCGCGAGCGCGTGTCCGGCGCACTCTGACCCGCACTCAGGGGGAAAACCCATGCTCATATCGATCGTCGCGCCCTGCTACAACGAGGAAGACGTCATAGAACGCTTCCACGAGGCGGTCCAGAAGGTCGCGGAGGACCTGCTGCCGCTCGGCCACGACATGGAGTTCGTGTACGTCGACGACGGCAGCCGCGACCGCACGCTCCTGGTCCTGGAGAAGCTGGCCGACCTCGACGCCCGGGTGCGGTACGTGTCCTTCAGCCGTAACTTCGGCAAGGAGGCGGCCCTGCTCGCCGGTCTGCGCCACGCCTCCGGCGACTGCGTGGTCGTCATGGACTCCGACCTCCAGCACCCGCCGGAGCTCATCAAGCGCATGATCGAGCTGCACGCCGAGGGCTACGACCAGGTCATCGCCCGCCGCACCCGCACCGGAGACCGCTTCACCCGCACCCTCACCGCGCGCCTGTACTACCGGCTCGTGAACCGCCTCGTGGACGTCGAACTCAAGGACGGCGTGGGCGACTTCCGGCTGCTGTCGCGGCGCGTGGTGGACGCGGTCGTGGACCTCACCGAGTACAACCGCTTCTCCAAGGGCCTGTTCGCCTGGGTCGGCTTCCCCAGCACCACCTTCGACTACGAGAACGCCGTCCGCGAGGCCGGCCGCAGCTCCTGGAGCATGCGCAGCCTGCTCAACTACGGCCTGGACGGACTGATCTCCTTCAACAACCGTCCGCTGCGCGCCGCCCTGCACCTCGGCTTCGCCCTGCTGCTGTGCGCGGCCGCGTACACCGCGTGGATCGTGGGCGCCGCCATCATCAACGGCGTGTCGACGCCCGGCTATGTCACCATCATCACGGCCCTCACCGGACTGGCCGGAGTACAGATGATCATGCTGGGCGTGATCGGGGAGTACACCGGGCGGATCTACTACGAGGTCAAGGGACGTCCGCACTTCCTGGTGAAGGCGACCAATGTGAAACGAGCGAAAGACCTCATTCCGTGATCTCTCGGCAGATGCTGACCTTCGCCGTCATAGGCGTGGTGAACACCGGCACTTACTACGGTTTTTACCTGCTGTTCCTCCCGCGTTTCCCTTATCTTGTCGCCCATATTCTGGCGACCGCGCTCAGCATGGTCGGCTCCTTTTTCCTGAACGCGAGGTTCACCTACCGGACGCGGCCCACCTGGCGGAAATTCCTGCTGTTCCCCCTCACCAACGCCGCGAACTTCGTGGTCACCACGGTGGGGGTCTACGTGCTCGTCGACCTCCTGGGGCTCGGCAGCCGGTACGCCCCGCTGATCGCCTCCATGGCGGCGATCCCGATCACCTTCGTCGTCTCGCGCTGGATCATGCTGCCGAAGGCGGAGAACGCCCTGGTGGAGGCGGAGCCCACGCGGATTGCATAAACGTGCAGCGAAACGTATAGTCATGCCATCCAGGAGGAGGATGACATGGCGGTACGTGCGGCGGTGGCCGGGGCGAGCGGATACGCGGGCGGAGAGCTCCTGCGTCTGCTGCTCACGCACCCCGAGGTCGAGATCGGCGCCCTGACCGGCAACTCCAACGCCGGCCAGACGCTCGGCGCGCTCCAGCCGCACCTGCTGCCGCTGGCCGGCCGGGTGCTCGAGGAGACCACCGCCGACGTCCTCGCCGGCCACGACGTCGTCTTCCTCGCCCTGCCCCACGGCCAGTCCGCCGCCGTCGCCGAACAGCTCGGCCCGGACGTCCTGGTCGTGGACATGGGCGCCGACTTCCGGCTGCAGGACCCGGCCGACTGGGAGCGGTTCTACGGCTCCGCGCACGCCGGGACCTGGCCCTACGGCCTCCCCGAACTGCCGGGTGCCCGCGCCGCGCTCGCGGGGTCCAAGCGCATCGCGGTACCCGGTTGCTACCCGACGGCCGCCTCGCTGGCCCTCTTCCCGGCCTACGCCGCCGCCCTCGCCGAGAACGAGGCCGTGATCGTCGCCGCCTCCGGCACCTCCGGCGCGGGTAAGACGCCCAAGCCGCATCTGCTGGGCAGTGAGGTCATGGGCTCCATGTCGCCGTACGGCGTCGGCGGCGGCCACCGGCACACCCCGGAGATCGTCCAGAACCTCAGCGCGGCCGCGGGGGAGCGGGTCTCCGTCTCCTTCACCCCGACCCTCGCGCCGATGTCCCGCGGCATCCTCGCCACGTGCAGCGCCAAGGCGGTCGCCGGAGCGACGGCGGAATCCGTCCGCGCCGCCTACGAGAAGGCCTACGCCGACGAGCCCTTCGTCCACCTGCTGCCCGAGGGCCAGTGGCCGGCCACGGCGTCCGTCCACGGTTCCAACGCCGTTCAGGTGCAGGTCGCGTACGACGAGGCCGCCGGCCGCATCATCGCGATCAGCGCCATCGACAACCTGACCAAGGGCACCGCGGGCGGTGCCGTCCAGAGCATGAACCTCGCCCTCGGGCTCGACGAGACGACGGGTCTTTCCACGATCGGAGTCGCACCGTGAGCGACGCACGTGCAGCCACCGGGCTGCAGGCAACGACGAAAGCCGCACCTCTGCGCCGCACGGGCGGAGAAGCGAACAAGGAGATGCAGTGAGCGTCACGGCAGCCAAGGGATTCACGGCGGCGGGCATCGCCGCCGGGATCAAGAAGAACGGCAACCCGGACCTGGCCCTCGTGGTCAACAACGGTCCGCGCCGCGCCGCCGCCGGCGTCTTCACCTCCAACCGTGTGAAGGCCGCGCCGGTCCTGTGGTCCGAGCAGGTTCTCAAGAGCGGCCAGGTCTCCGCCGTCGTCCTCAACTCCGGTGGCGCCAACGCCTGTACGGGCCCCAAGGGCTTCCAGGACGCGCACGCGACTGCCGAGAAGGCCGCCGAGGTACTGGGGCGGGGCGCGATCGAGGTCGCGGTCTGCTCGACCGGCCTCATCGGCGTCCTGCTCCCGATGGACAAACTGCTCCCGGGAGTCGAGACGGCCGCCGCCCAACTCTCCGAGCACGGCGGCGAGAAGGCCGCCATCGCCATCAAGACCACCGACACCGTCCACAAGACGTCCGTCGTGACGAAGGACGGCTGGACGGTCGGCGGCATGGCGAAGGGCGCGGGCATGCTCGCCCCCGGCCTCGCCACCATGCTGGTCGTCCTCACCACGGACGCGGCACTCGACGACGAAGTACTGGATACGGCGCTGCGGGCCGCGACCCGCACGACCTTCGACCGCGTCGACTCCGACGGCTGCATGTCCACCAACGACACCGTGCTGCTGCTGGCCAGCGGCTCCGCCGAAGTCACCCCGGAGTACGAGGAGTTCGCCGAGGCCGTGCGTGCCGTCTGCGACGACCTCGGACAGCAGCTGATCCGGGACGCCGAGGGCGCCAGCAAGGACATCAAGGTCGAGGTGGTCAACGCCGCGAGCGAGGACGACGCCGTCGAGGTGGGCCGCTCCATCGCCCGCAACAACCTCCTCAAGTGCGCCATCCACGGCGAGGACCCCAACTGGGGCCGCGTGCTCTCCGCGATCGGCACCACCAAGGCCGCCTTCGAGCCGGACCGGCTGAACGTCGCCATCAACGGCGTCTGGGTCTGCAAGAACGGCGGTGTGGGAGAGGACCGCGAGAAGGTCGACATGCGCTACCGCGAGGTGCACATCGTCGCCGACCTCGCCGCCGGCTCCGAGACCGCCACCATCTGGACCAACGACCTCACCGCCGACTACGTCCACGAGAACAGCGCCTATTCGTCATGAGCACCACGCGTAAGCACACCGCGCTCCCCAAGGCCCAGATCCTCATCGAGGCGCTGCCCTGGCTGGTCCGGCACAACGGCAGGACGGTCGTCATCAAGTTCGGCGGCAACGCCATGATCGACGAGGACCTGAAGGCCGCGTTCGCCCAGGACGTCGTCTTCCTGCACCACGCCGGCCTCAAGCCCGTCGTCGTGCACGGCGGCGGCCCGCAGATCAGCCGGGCGCTCGAAACCCACGGCATCGTCAGCGAGTTCAAGGCCGGCCTGCGCGTCACCACCGAGGACGCCATGGACGTCGTACGGATGGTGCTGGCCGGGCAGGTGCAGCGGGAGCTGGTCAACCTGCTCAACCAGCACGGGCCGCTCGCCGTCGGACTGACCGGCGAGGACGCGCACACCATCACCGCCACCAAGCACCAGCCCGAGATCGACGGCGAGTTGGTCGACATCGGGCGGGTGGGCGAGATCACCGAGATCGACACGGGCGCGATCGAGGCACTGCTCGCCGACGGCCGGATCCCGGTCGTCTCGTCGATCGCCCGTAGCCAGGACGACGGACATGTCTACAACGTCAATGCTGATACGGCGGCTGCGGCACTCGCTGCTGCGCTTGGGGCGGAGACGCTCATGGTCCTCACGGACGTCGAGGGCCTCTATGAGGACTGGCCGAACAGCGACGAGGTGATCAGCCGCCTCACCGCTTCCCAGCTGGAGAAGCTGCTGCCGGAGCTGAGCTCCGGGATGGTGCCGAAGATGGAGGGCTGTCTGCACGCCGTACGCAACGGCGTCACCACCGCCCGGGTCATCGACGGCCGGGTCCAGCACTCGATCCTGCTGGAGATCTTCACCGACGAGGGCATCGGCACGATGGTCGTGCCCGACGGACAAGACGAACAAGACGAACAAGACGCACAAGAGGGGGATGCCGTATGACGCACAACCAGGAGCTGAGCGAGCGCTGGCAGGGCTCGCTCATGAACAACTACGGCACCCCGCTGCTGCCCCTCGTGCGCGGCGAGGGCGCCAGGCTGTGGGACGCCGACGGCAAGGAGTACCTCGACTTCGTCGGCGGTATCGCGGTCAACGCGCTCGGTCACGCCCACCCGGCGGTCGTCGAGGCCGTCAGCACGCAGATCGCGTCCCTCGGGCACATCTCCAACTTCTTCATGTCCGAGCCGACCGTGACGCTCGCCGAACGGCTCCTGCAGCTCTTCGGCCGTGACGGCCGGGTCTTCTTCTGCAACTCCGGGGCCGAGGCCAACGAGGCAGCCTTCAAGATCGGCCGGCTGACCGGGCGCACCCACGTGGTCGCCACCGAGGGCGCCTTCCACGGCCGCACCATGGGCGCCCTGGCGATGACCGGCCAGCAGGGCAAGCGGGAGCCGTTCCTGCCGCTGCCCGGCGAGGTCACGCACGTGCCGTACGGCGACGCGCAGGCCCTGGCCGCGGCGGTGACCGAGGAGACCGCGCTGGTGATCCTGGAGCCGATCCAGGGCGAGATCGGCGTCGTCGTCCCGCCGCCCGGGTACCTCAAGGCCGCCCGCGCGATCACCGCCGCGAACGGTGCGCTGCTGGTCCTGGACGAGGTGCAGACCGGCATCGGACGGACCGGGCACTGGTTCGAGTACCAGGCCCACGAGGGTGTCCTGCCGGACGTCGTGACGCTGGCGAAGGGCCTCGGGGGCGGGCTGCCGCTGGGCGCGACCGTTGCCTTCGGCCGGGCCGCCGAGCTGCTGCGGCCGGGGCACCACGGGACGACCTTCGGCGGCAACCCGGTCGCGTGCGCCGCCGGGCTCGCCGTGCTCGACACGATCGCGAACGACGGGTTGCTGGAGAACGTCAAGCGGCAGAGCGGGGCGTTGCGGGACGGGATCGAGGCGCTGGGCCACCCGTTGGTCGGGCATGTCCGGGGCGCGGGCCTGCTCCTGGGTATCGTGCTCACCGAGCCGCACGCGCCCCGGGTGCGACAGACGGCTCAGGAGGCCGGGTTCCTGGTGAACGCGCCCGCTGACGACGTCGTACGGCTGATGCCGCCGCTGAATCTCGGCGACGACGAGGTGGCGGCGTTCCTTCGGGCGCTGCCCGGCATCCTCGACGGGGACGGATGAGCCGGAGAATGGGACGACGATGAGTCAGGCGCAGGACGACGCACAGCACGCCGGGCCTGCCGTGCCGCAGACGCGGACCGCGCGGCACCGCCGGATCGTGGACATCCTCAACCGGCAACCGGTGCGGTCTCAGAGCCAGTTGGCGAAGCTGCTCGCCGATGACGGGCTGACGGTCACTCAGGCGACGCTCTCCCGGGACCTGGACGAGCTGAACGCGGTGAAGATCCGCAACAACGACGGTGACCTGATCTACGCGGTGCCGAGCGAGGGGGGTTTCCGCACCCCTCGTGCGCCGCTGGGGGAGTCGGCGAAGGAGGAGCGGATGCGGCGGCTCTCGCAGGAGTTGCTGATCTCTGCGGAGGCTTCGGCGAACCTCGTCGTGCTGCGGACCCCTCCGGGGGCCGCGCAGTTCCTCGCCTCGGCCATCGATCAGGCCGAACTGCACGACATTCTGGGGACGATCGCGGGTGACGACACGTTGCTGTTGATCAGCCGGGAGCCGACGGGGGGACAGGCGTTGGCCGAGCATTTGCTGCGGTTGGCTCAGAACGGCCACTGAAGGGGGACTTGCGGTTGTTTTGCCGACTGCGGGGCGCATGGGGCTGGTCGCGCTCACGCGGCGGCAGCCGCATATCCGACACAGCCCCGCGCCCCTGAAGGCTTCCGCTTACCCGAGTCGGGATGCGAGGCCACCTGTGCATCTGACCTCGTCCCCGGCCGTGATGAGCAGCGCCTCCACATCCGGCAGCGACTCCAGCCAGCGCAGGCCTTCCCTGGAACCCATCGCGAAGGCCGCTGTTGCCCAGCAGTCCGCCCAGGTGAGGGCGGGGGCTACCACTGTGACCGCTACCAGGTCCGTCACCGCGGAGCGGCCGGTGCGGGGGTCGACGATGTGGGCGCCGCGTTCGGCCGTGCCGGAGGTGGCGACCGCCAGTTCGTCCGCGCCGGCCGCCGAGACCACCGCCGCGAGTCCGCCCGGGCGCAGCGGGTCGGCGATGCCCACGCGCCAGGGGCGGTGGGGTTCCGGCGTGCCGAACATCTGCACGTCGCCGCCGCCGTTGACGCTCACCCCGGTCGCGCCGGCCGCCCGCAGCCTGCGTGCCGCGTGCTCGGCCGCCCAGCCCTTGACGATGCCGGTGGGGTCGAGGCGGCCCTCGTAGCGCAGGCTGAACCAGCCGTCGCTCACCCGCTCGGCCTCGGCGCCCAGGTCGAGCACCTCCGCGACCTCGGGGTCGCACTCGGCCAGGGTCAGCTCACCGCGGGCGAGCCGGGAGACCTGGCTGTCCTCGCGGTAGGTGCTGAATACCGCGTTGACCCGGTGCAGCCCGGAGATCGCCTCCTCGAGTGCCGCCCGTACGACACCGGGTTCCCCGCCGCGGACGTCGAAGGAGAAGACGGTCCCCATGACCTCCTCCGCATGACGCACCGCGGCGGGAGCTTCCGCAAATTCCGCCACCGACTCAGCCACCGGCCTGGTCCAGCGCGGACTGCAGCGACTGCTTGTAGCCGCCGCTGGTGTACGTCGCCCCGGACACGGAGTCGATCTGCGCGTTGCCCGCGGCCACGGCCTCCTGGTTGAGCTTGGGGATCGCGAGGGCCGTCTTCTGGTCGCTGAGGCCGCCCTTGGGCGCCTGCACCGCGTCCGCCTTGGTGATCTTGCCGTTCGCGACGGTGATACGGACCTGGACCGGACCGTACTGGGTCTGTGCGACGGCACCGGTCACCGTCTTGGCCTGCGCGGCACCGGAGGCTGCGCCGGAGGACGAACCCGAGCCGCCGCTCTGCGCGGAACCGGCGCTCGCCTTCATCTTGTCGAGCGCGGACTGCAGCGACTGCTTGTAGCCGTTGCTCGTGTACGTCGCCCCGGACACCGCGTCGATCTGCGCGCTCTGCGCGGTGACCGTCTCCTGGGTGAGCTTGGGGATGGACAGGGCCGTCTTCTGGTCGCTGGTGCCGCCCTTGGGCGCCTGGATCGCCTCGGCCTTGGTGATCTTGCCGTTGGCGACGGTCAGCCGTACCTGCACGTTGCCGTACTGCGTCTGCGCCACATTGCCGTCGATCGTGCCGGACGCCGTCCCGCTCGACCCGGTGCCGCCCTGGGGCGAGGCCTGGGCGCCCGCGGTCTGCTGCGGTGCCGCCCCCGCCGCCTGGGCGTTGGGGTCGGAGGCCGGCTTCAGCGAGAGCAGCAGCACGACACCCGAGACGGTGGCGGCGCTGGCCAGCACGACACGCCGGATGGGGTGACTCTTCTTCATCGGTACCTGGGCTCCTGGAATCCCGTCGCTCACATCTCGAACGACTCGTGATGGATGCGGCGGGCGGGCACTCCCGCGCCGCGCAGTGCTTCGTACACGGACTGCGCGAACCCGGCCGGCCCGCACATGAACACGTCGTGCTTGTCGATGTCCGGCAGCTTCTGCCGCAGCCGTTCCGCCGAGATGTCGGGGCGCTCCCCGTCCGGGCTGTTCACGGCGTACATCAGCCGGGCGCCGCGGTCGTCGGCGATGGCGGCGAGCTCGTCCCACAGGGCCAGGTCCTGGGTGGTGTTGGCCCGGTAGAGCAGGGTGATGTCGCCGGCCGCGCCCGGCAGCGTCTCGAACAGCGCCCGCATCGGCGTGATGCCCACACCGCCGGCCACCAGCAGCACCTTGCCACGGCTGCGACGCTGGGCGGTCATGGCGCCGTACGGCCCCTCGGCCCACACCCGGGTGCCGGGCGTCAGCTCGCGCAGCCGGGCGCTGTGGTCGCCGATCGCCTTGACGGTGATCCGCAGCATGTCCGGCCGGGGCGCCGCGGAGAGCGAGTAGGGGTGGGAGCTGAACCGCATGCCCGGCGCGAGGAACCGCCAGCGGAAGAACTGCCCCGCCTCCGCGCCCATCCGGTGCAGCTTCCGCCCGCCGATGAGCACCGACACGATGCCCGGGGTCTCCTCGATGACCGCCTCGACGCGCATGCGGTGCCGCATGTTGAGCCGGATCGGGACGAGGATGCGGTACCAGATCACCAGCGCGGTGACCGAGCCGTACAGGGCGTACCAGAAGGTCTTGGCGGTCGGCTCGACGGCGAAGTCGTTGCCGGTGGTGATCTGGTGCCAGAACGTCAGGAACACGGCCCCGTACGTCAGCAGGTGCACGTGGTACCAGGTGTCGTACGGCAGCCGGCGGCGGACCGGGCCGATCGAGGTGAGGCCGATCAGCACGAACAGGCCGGTGCCGATGGCCGCCTTGCCCATGTCCGGCAGCTGGTTGATGGAGTCGATCGTCTGCTGGACGATGTCGCCGAGCGACTTGCCGGCCTGCAGCGCGTAGCCCCACATGATGAGGAAGACGTGCGCGAAGACCAGGCAGAGCGTGTAGCGGCCGCTCATCGCGTGCCAGCGGGCCACGCGGTCCGAGCCGACCCGCCGCTCCAGCGCGGGCACCCGGGCCATCTGCAGCACGACCAGTGCCATCAGATAGCCGGCCAGCAGACCGGTGATCCGGCCCGCGTTGAGAATCTTGCCGTTCTGGTCGGCGATGGACGGTGTGTTCATCCACCACAGCCACAGCACACCGACCGCGCCCGCCCATACGGCGAGCAGCAGGACGGTCGCCGGGGAGCGGCGCGGGCGGATGCGGCGCATCGTCTGGCGGCGGGCGGCGCGGCCGCCTGCGAGCGTGGTGGTCACTGTTCCTCCGGGGCGGGGGCAAGGGGGTTGGCGTGGTCCCTTGGCCCAGAGATACGTGCCGTGACGCCGGTGCGTTCAGCCGCGTGCCGAGTCCAGGGCGGACTGGAGTGACTGGCGGTAACCGTCACTCGTGTAAGTGGCCCCGGAGACCGTGTCGATGTTCGCGCTCTGGGCCTGGAGGGCCTCGCTGCGCAACCGGGGGAGGGCGTAGCTGTTGATCTCCTGGTCGCGCGGATTGTCCGTGGGGTACTGCACCGCGGTCACGTCGGTGAGCTTGCCGCTCTTTAGGGTGATCTTCACCTGGACGGGGCCCCAGCGGGTCTGGATCGTGCTCCCGGTGACGGTCTTCGTGCCGGTGGAGACCGACCCTCCGGAGCCGCCCGAGCTGCCGGCCGCGCTTGAGGTGCTCGGACTGCTGGAGGGCGCCGGTACGGCGAGGGCGGCCGTCGGCGTGCTGTGCGGCTTCAGGGACAGCAGCAGCACCATCCCGGAGACGGTGGCGGCGCTCGCCAGTACGATCCGGCGCAGGGGGCGGTTCTTCTTCAGCGCGTGCACTTCTTGGGCCTCACAGGTCTCAGAGCTCGAACGACTCGTGGTGGATGCGGCGGTCGGGGACCCCGGCGGCGCGCAGCTCCTCGTACAGGTCCCGGGCGAAACCGTGCGGACCGCAGATGTAGACGTCGTGGCCGGCCAGGTCGGGGAAGGTCGCCCGCAGCGACTGCGCGGTCAGGTCCGGGCGCCGTCCGGCCGGTCCGTTGAGCGCGTACAGCACCTTCGCGCCTCGCCACCGGGCGATGGCCTCCAGCTCCGCGCCCAGGGCCAGGTCCTCGGCCGTCCGGGCCCGGTACAGCAGCGTCACCTCACCCGGGAGCGTCTCGAACAGGGCCCGCAGCGGGGTGATGCCGACGCCGGCCGCGATCAGGAGGGACCTGGGCGAGGTCTGCCGGTCCTCGGTCATCGAGCCGTACGGCCCCTCCGCCCACACGCGGGTGCCGGGCCGCAGCAGCGAGACGGCCGCGCTGTGGTCGCCGAGCGCCTTGACCGTGATCCGCATCAGATCCGGGCGGGGCGGCGCCGACAGCGAGTACGGCGTCGACGTCCAGCCCAAGCCCTCGCCGAGGAACCGCCAGCGGAAGAACTGCCCCGGCCGTGCGCCCAGTTCGTCCAGCCGCCTCCCATGCACGACGATCGAGTGGACGCCGGGTGCCTCCCGGTGCACGGACTGCACCCGCAGCCGGTGGCGCATGTTCAGCCGTACCGGTGCGAGGATCCGGAACCACAGCACCAGGGCGGCGACCCCGAGGTACAGCGCGTACCAGGCGGCCGTGGCGATCCGGTGGCCGTTGAAGTCGTTGCCCAGGGTCAGCTGGTGGAAGAAGGCGAGGAAGACGGCCGCGTAGGTCAGCAGGTGCACGTAGTACCAGAACTCGTAGCTGGTACGGCGGCGTACCGCGCGGGCCGAGGTGATGCCGACGGCGAACAGGATGACCGTGCCGGCGGTGGCCTTCAGCATGTCCGGGTAGTCCAGCACCACCGTCACCGTCTCGTGCCAGACCGAGGCGCGGTCCTGGGCGGCGTACCCGAGCAGGATCAGCACGACGTGCGCCGCCAGCAGACAGACCGTGTAGCGGCCGGCCATGGCGTGCCAGCGGGCCACCCGGTCCGAGCCGACGCGGCGCTCCAGCAGCGGCACCCGCGCCATCAGCCCGACCAGCACCGCGCAGGCGTACCCGCACAGCAGTCCGGCGATCCGCCCGGCCCCGGTCAGCCAGCCCGCGGCGCCGACCACCGAACCGGTGTCCGCCCACCACATCGCGACCACGGCGGCCGCACCGGCCCACAGCAGCGCGAGCACGGCGCCCGCGGGTGAGCGCCCGGCGGGCGGCGCGAGCCGCGGTGCCGCCCTCCGCTCGTACACGGTGGTCATCTGTACGTCCTCTCACCTGTCCGGGACGCCACTGTGCCTCCGCAACCTCTGAGCACCCTCTGAAAGGCCCCTCACCGAGCCCACTCAGAGGAAACTCAGAGCGTCGTCCGGTGCGTGACGCGGGCGCGAGGGGTGATCCTGGGGAGGAGATGAACACCACCAGATCCGGCCGTCCCGCCCTCACCCGCCCCGACGGCACCCCCCTGCGCGTCCTCGTCGTCGACGACGACCCCGATCTCGCCGAGGTGCTCTCCGGCGCCCTGCGCTACGAGGGCTGGCAGGTCCGTGCGGCCGGTGACGGCGCCTCCGCGCTCGCCGAGGCCCGCGAGCTGATGCCGGACGCGGTCGTCCTCGACGTGATGCTCCCGGACACCGACGGCTTCGCCGTGCTGCGCTCCCTGCACACCGTGAAACCGGACGTCTGCGTGCTGTTCCTGACCGCCCGGGACGCGGTCGAGGACCGTATCGCCGGCATCACCGCGGGGGGCGACGACTATGTGACCAAACCCTTCAGCCTGGAGGAGGTCGTCGCCCGGGTACGGGGCCTGCTGCGCCGTGCCGGCATGGCCCGCCAGCTGGAGGAGGGCCCTCATCTCACGGTCGGCGACCTGGTCATGGACGAGGACTCCCACGAGGTCACCCGCGCCGGCGAACTCATCGAGCTGTCGCCCACCGAGTTCGAGCTGCTCCGCTTCCTCATGCGCAACCCCCGCCGGGTCCTCAGCAAGGCGCAGATCCTCGACCGGGTCTGGTCCTACGACTTCGGCGGCCGCGCGCATGTCGTCGAGCTGTACATCTCCTACCTGCGCAAGAAGGTGGACGCCGGCCGTGAGCCGATGATCCACACGGTGCGCGGCGCCGGGTACGTGCTCAAGCCGGTGGCGTCATGAGGGTGCCGTGGCGACGCCTGCCCCGGCTCCGCACTCTGCGGGCCCGGCTCACCGTCGGCCTGGTCGTGCTGCTCGCGGTCAGCTGCGCCGCGGTCGGGGTGGCCGCGGTGTTCGAACTGAACGGGTTCCTCCTCAGCCGGCTGGACCAGCAGCTGACCGAGGCCGGGAACCGGTTCGCCGTGAGCCTGGAGTACAAGGTGCTGCCCGACGACCACGACGGCGACGAACACGGCGACACCCGCCGGCAGTCCACGGGCACCCTGGGCGCCCGGCTGGTCGACGGGACGGTTACCGACGCGGCGGTCGTCCGTTCCGAAGGCATCCAGCACGTCCCGCTGAGCGCGCAGGACAAGAAGCGGCTCGCCGGGATTCCCGCCGACGGCCGAGGACACACCGTCCGCCTCTCCGCCCTGCACTCCTACCGGATCGTCTCCTCCCGGGGCGCCGACGGAGACGTACTGCTCACCGGACTGCCGCTGGAGCCGGTGGAGGCCGCGGTCCACCGGCTCGAACTGGTCTCGGGGATCGTCTTCGGCGCCGCGCTCACCGTCACCGGCGTGGTCGGCGCCTTCTGGGTCCGCTGGTCGCTGCGCCCGCTCAGCCGGGTCGCGGCCACCGCCACCCGGGTCAGCGAACTCCCGCTTGCCAGCGGCGAGGTGGCCCTGCCGCCCCGGGCACCGGAGTCCGACCCGCGCAGCGAGGTGGGTCAGGTGGCCGGCGCCTTCAACCGGATGCTGGGCCATGTCGAGGACGCGCTCACCAAACGGCACGCCAGTGAGGAGCGGCTGCGCAGCTTCGCGGCCGACGCCAGCCACGAACTGCGCACCCCGGTCGCCTCGGTCCGCGGCCACGCGGAACTGGCCCTGCTGCACCCCGGCCCGGTACCGCCGGAGATCAACCGCGCCCTGGAACGCATCGCCGCGGAGTCGTCCCGGATGGGCGAGATGGTCGACGAGATGCTGCTGCTGGCGCGACTGGACGCGGGGCGCCCGCTGGAACGGCAGCCCGTCGATCTCACCATGCTGGTCCTGGACGCCGTCACCGACGCCCGGGCGTCGGGCCCCGAGCACCGCTGGGAGCTGGACCTGCCCGAGGAACCGGTCACCGTCGTCGGCGACAGGCACCGCCTCCACCAGGTGGTGGCCAACCTCCTGGCCAACGCGCGGCTGCACACTCCCGCGGGCACGAAGGTCACGGTGACCCTGGAGAGCGAGGACTCCGCCGCCGTCCTGCACGTCCACGACGACGGCCCCGGAGTCCCCGAGGACATCCAGCCCGGCGTCTTCGAACGCTTCACCCGGGCCGAACACCGCCGGCGCGCGGACGCCTCGGGCGGTGGAGCGGGCCTGGGCCTGTCGATCGTGGCGGCGGTGACCGAGGCGCACGGCGGGAGCGTGGAGCTGGTGAGCAGGCCGGGGTCGACGACGTTCACCGTGCGCATCAGTACCGGATGATCGCCGTGCTCCCGCTCGTCGTGCCGATGGCGATGTGCGGCTTCTTCCCGGGAGCGGCCCACCGGAGGATCGCCCGCATCGCGTCACCGGGCACGGACACGCAACCCGCCGTCGCCCCGCGCCCGTTGACGTGCAGGAAGATGCCGGCGCCGCGTCCCCGCACCGGCTGCTGGTAGTTGAACCCGATGACGAGGGCGTACGCGTACTGCGTCGGGTAGGCGCCGAGCCGTTCCGACTCCGACGCCCGGCAGTCGGACGGACGCGGCTCGGTCCAACGGTTGTAGGAGCGCGACGCGTTGTCCTCGCACCACCACGAACTCGCGTGCACTGGCCGGTACTTGTACGTGGTGCCACTCGGTGCGCCCTTGATCCCGAAGGCGAAGGGAAGGTCGTACAGCCCGGTGGGCGTGGTGTTGGTGTTCTGCTTCCGTGAGGCCCCCTCGACCAGCCCCTTCGCCCCGAACCGGGCGGAGGCGGAACCGGCCTTCACCCACCGCCCGTTCCTGCGGTCCCACCAGGTGAGGGTGCCGGTGGTCGAACTCTTCGCCGGGGCCACGGCGGTGATCAGCTGGGTACCGCCCCCGGTGTCGGCCATGCGCGCGGGAAGCGGTGCCACGGGGTTCGGCGCGGCGGCACCGAGGACCAGCAGGGACGCGGACGCCAGAGCGCCGGCGACGGCAGAGGTTCGCATGGCTCAGACCGTAGAGGGCGGCAGCGGCAACGGCAGCCCGGGTAGGCCATCCAGGCTGGTCGCGATGTGCTCCTTCTTGGTGAAGTAGGCGTTCAGCGAGGCGTCGTCCTCGCGCGCGAACCGCTTGCCGTGCAGGTCGCGGTCCTCGTCGTACGTCATGAAGGGCACCGCGTAACCGCAGGTGTCACGGACGAGTTCGGCGCGCACCACGATGATCGCGCGCAGCCCGTGCCGGGTCTCGTCGATGTCCGGGAAATGGGTGAGGAGTTGACCGAACCGCGGGTCGTCACGGAAGACCGGCTCGCCGCGCCCGTGCACCCGCACGATGTTCGGCGGTCCCTGGAACGCGCACCACATCAGCGTGATCCGCCCGTTCTCCCGCAGATGCGCGATGGTCTCGGCGTTTGACCCGGCGAAGTCCAGGTAGGCCACGGTGAGTTCGTCCAGGACGGCGAACGAGCCCGTCAGGCCCTTGGGGGATAGGTTGACCGTGCCGTCGCCGGCGAGCGGGGCGGTCGCGGTGAAGAAAAGAGGCTGCGCCTCGATGAACGTACGCAGCCTGCCGTCTATGCGCTCATAAGTCTTTCCCACGCCTGACGATTATGAACGCGATCCTTTCGCCTGTCTAAGGAATTGCGGGTCCGGGTGCCGGATCCCGCCGCGGCCGCCCCGGCCGGCGCTCCTCGGGGCGGCCACAGCGCCTGTCACGTCACTTGGTGAGCGTGCAGGCGGCCAGCGAGTCCAGGCCGGTCGGCTTGGTCGAGGTACGGCCGATCGCGATGGCGATGCGGTCGATCGTCGACTTCCGCTTGTCCGCCAGCGGGCCGAGGATCGCGTTGTTCACGAAGTTCGCTCCGCCCTGGCCGACGGTGGTCTGCAGACGCTTGTTGGCCTCGTCGATCTGGGTCTGCAGCAGGGTGAGGTTCCGGGTGACCTCGGCCTGGGCGGAGGCCGGGATCGCGGGGAGCTTCGAGGCGACGTCCGGGCAGGTGATGGTCCCCACGCCCGTGGCGCCGGCCTGTCCGCCCGCGTTGGTGTTCGCGGCCCCGCCGGCGTTGGCGTTGCCGCCGTTGTTGGCCTTGCCGCCCGCGTTCGCGTTGTTGCCCGCGTTGGCGTTGCCCGTGTTCGCCTTGCCCCCGCCGGCCGCGTTGAGGGCGCACGGCGCGAGCGAGTCCAGGCCGGTGGGCTTGGCCGCCGTACGGCCGATGGCCGTGGCGATGCGGTTGATCGTGGCGACGCGCTTGTCCTTGAGCGGGCCCAGGATGGCGTTGTTCACGAAGTTCGCACCGCCCTGGCCCACCGTGTCGACCAGGCGCTTGTTGGCCTCGTCGATCTGGGTCTGCAGCAGGGTGAGGTTCCGGGTGACCTCGGCCTGGGCGGAGGCCGGGATCGCGGGGAGCTTCGAGGCGACGTCCGGGCAGCTGATGGTGCCCGGGGACGCGGCCAGGGTCCGGGCGTTGTTCCCGCTGCTGCTCTTGGAGGGGGTCCCGGCGAGGGCGGTACCGGCGATGACCGCTCCGGACAGCGCCACCGCGGCGGCGCCGCCGATGATCGCGACGCGACGCTTGTTGTACTTCGGAAGAGCCCTGGACATGCGGATGCCTCACTGGGGTCTGGAGTGACAGTTCTGTCACTGGTGTGTGACTGGTGTTTACAAACGCGGCGCCTGCGTTCGGCGAGAGGTACGGGAAAGCGGTTACGCATGTTCAAGTCAACTCGAGAATCGGCGCGCGACGACCTCTCGAATTGACGAATCATGCAGAGCTCTGCATAATCATGCATGTCAGTGAGCGCCTGGGCTGACCCCGACCGACCCCGAGGAGCAACGCAAGTGAGCAGCAACAGCGGTGACGTCCGGCTCTGGGGCGGCCGTTTCGCCGACGGCCCCTCCGAGGCCCTGGCGAAGCTGTCCCCGTCCGTCCACTTCGACTGGCGGCTGGCGCCGTACGACATCGCCGGTTCCCGTGCCCACGCGCGCGTGCTGCACAAGGCGGGGCTGCTCACGGACGACGAGCTGACCCGGATGATCGCCGGCCTCGACCAGCTGGAGGCCGATGTGGCCGACGGCTCGTTCGTGGGCACGATGGCGGACGAGGACTGCCACACGGCGCTGGAGCGGGGTCTGCTGGAGCGCGTCGGCCCCGAGCTCGGCGGCAAGCTGCGCGCGGGCCGCTCCCGCAACGACCAGGTCGCCACCCTCTTCCGCATGTACCTGCGGGACCACGCCCGCACGATCGGCGGTCTGATCGCCGACCTCCAGGACGCGCTGATCGGCCTCGCGGAGGCCCACCCGGACGTGGCGATGCCCGGGCGCACCCACCTCCAGCACGCCCAGCCGGTGCTGTTCGCCCACCACGTCCTGGCCCACGCCCAGTCCCTGTCCCGGGACGCCGAGCGGCTGCGCCAGTGGGACGAGCGCACCGCGGTCTCCCCGTACGGCTCCGGTGCCCTCGCGGGCAGCAGCCTCGGCCTCGACCCCGAGGCGGTGGCGAAGGACCTCGGCTTCGAGCACGGCAGCGTCGGCAACTCCATCGACGGCACGGCCTCCCGCGACTTCGTCGCCGAGTTCGCCTTCATCACTGCGATGATCGGCGTGAACATCTCCCGGATCGCCGAGGAGATCATCATCTGGAACACGAAGGAGTTCTCCTTCGTGACCCTGCACGACGCGTTCTCCACGGGCTCGTCGATCATGCCGCAGAAGAAGAATCCCGACATCGCCGAGCTCGCCCGGGGCAAGAGCGGCCGCCTGATCGGCAACCTGACGGGTCTGATGGCCACGCTCAAGGCGCTCCCGCTGGCCTACAACCGGGACCTCCAGGAGGACAAGGAGCCGGTCTTCGACTCCATCGACCAGCTGGAGGTCCTGCTCCCCGCCTTCACCGGCATGATGGCCACGCTCACCGTCCACCGCGACCGCATGGAGGAACTGGCCCCGGCCGGCTTCTCCCTCGCCACCGACATCGCCGAGTGGCTGGTCAAGCAGGGCGTCCCGTTCCGCGTGGCGCACGAGGTGGCGGGCGAGTGCGTCAAGGCCGCCGAGGCCGAGGGCAAGGAACTGAACGACCTGACGGACGACCAGTTCGCGAAGATCTCGGCCCACCTGACGCCCGAGGTTCGGACGGTTCTGAACGTCCCGGGCGCCCTGGCCTCCCGCAACGGCAGGGGCGGCACGGCCCCGAGCGCGGTGGCGGTCCAGCTGGCGGAAGTGAAGACGAACGTCGCTGCTCAGCACGCGTGGGCTGACCGCAGCTAGGGGCGCGGGGCCGTGTTGGATGTGCGGCTGCCGCCGCGCGGGCGCGACAAGCCACGACGGACTCGCACCCGCCAAAGCACCGCGCAACCCACCCCCTGAAGCGAAGGGCATCCCGAGCTACGTTGTGGGCATGCCCTTCGCCCGCCTCGCCACAGCAACCACGCCCACCTGCCACATCGGTCTGGGCCTCGCCGCAGTAGGTCGCCCCGGCTACATCAACCTCGGCCGAGACGAAGACCTGGGAGACAACCGGAGCGTCGAGACGCTACGAGCCCGCACCCACGAACTCCTCGACGCCGCCTACGCCCAGGGCGTCCGCTACTTCGACGCGGCCCGCTCCTACGGCCGCAGCGAGGAGTTCCTCGCGGACTGGCTCAACGACAACCCCGGCCGAAACGACGTGGTCGTCGGCAGCAAATGGGGCTACACCTACACCGCCGACTGGACCACGGACGCCGAACAGCACGAGGTCAAGGACCACAGCCTCGCGACCTACGAGCGCCAGCGCGCCGAGACCGCCGACCTCCTCGGCGACCACCTCGACCTCTACCAGATCCACTCGGTGACCCCGGACAGCCCGGCGCTCACCGACAAGGAACTGCACGCCAAGCTCGCGGAGGCCGCCGCCCAGGGCCTCACCGTCGGCTTCTCCACCAGCGGCCCGGTCCAGGCGGACGCGATCCGCGCCGCCCTCGACGTGACGGTCGACGGCGCCCCCCTCTTCCGTACCGTCCAGTCGACGTACAACGCCCTCGAGACCTCGGCCGCCCCCGCCCTCGCCGAGGCGCACGACGCCGGGCTCACGGTGATCGTCAAGGAGGGCATGGCCAACGGCCGCCTCGCGCAACCGCACGCACCGGACGCCCTCAAAGCGGTGGCCGCCGAGACATCCCTCGGCTGCGACGCCGTCGCCCTCGCCCTGATCCTGCGCCAGCCGTGGGCCGGCGTCGTCCTCTCCGGCGCCGCGACCCTCGGCCAGCTCGCCTCCAACCTCCACGCTGCCGTCGTCGACCTCGACGAGGACCAGCTGACCCGCCTCGCCACCCTCGTCGAGGAGCCGCAGGCGTACTGGGCGAAGCGCGGCAGCCTCCCCTGGCACTGACACAAAAAGCCCCTCTCGACTCACGCCCGTGAGTCACACACGCGTCGTATGAGACAAAGATGTCTCACATGGGCTAGGTTTGTCTCATGGCTGTCGATCGTGACCACGTCCTGCGCTCCGCCGCGGCCCTGCTGACCCGCAAGTCCACCGCGACGATGGACGAGGTCGCGAAGGCGGCGGGGATCAGCCGCGCCACCCTGCACCGCCACTTCGCGGGCCGCGACGCGCTCGTACGGGCGCTGGAGTCGCTTGGGATCGCCGAGTGCGAGGCGGCCCTGGACGCGGCCCGCGTGGCCGAGGGCCCGGCGGCCGACGCCGTACGGCGGATGGTCGTGGCGATCGAACCGGCCGCTGCCCTGCTCGCCTTCCTCTACACGGAGAACCAGCTGTTCGAGGGGGAGGAGCAGAACGCCGGCTGGACCCGCATCGACGACCGCATCTCCGCGCTGTTCCGGCGCGGGCAGGAAAGCGGTGCCTTCCGCATCGACCTCACCCCCGCCTGGCTCACCGAGGCGCTCTACGGCCTGCTGGCCTCCGGCGGCTGGGCCGTGATGGAGGGCCGGGTGGCCCGCAAGGACTTCACCTTCATGATCACCGAGCTGCTGCTCGGTGGCGCACTACGGAGAGAGGAACCATGACCAGCACCCTGCAGCCGGCGACCACGACCGAGGCGGTGAAGCGCCCGGGCCGCTGGCTGGCGCTGTCCGTCCTCGTGCTCGCCGTGCTGCTGGTGGCCGTCGACGCGACCGTCCTCGGTCTCGCGACCCCGTACATCAGCGAGGACCTGAGGCCCACGGGCACCCAGCTCCTCTGGATCGGCGACGTCTACTCGTTCGTGATCGCCGGTCTGCTCGTCTCGATGGGCAGCCTCGGCGACCGCATCGGCCGCAAGCGGATCCTGCTCGGCGGCGCCACGGCGTTCGGCGCGATATCCGTCCTCAACGCCTATGCCACGACACCCGAGTTGATGATCCTGGCCCGCGCCCTGCTCGGCGTCGCGGGCGCGACGCTCATGCCCGCGACCCTCGCTCTGATCCGCAACCTCTTCCACGACTCGCGCGAGCGCAGCCTCGCGATCGGAATCTGGGGCGCGACGGCCTCCGCGGGCACGGCGGTCGGCCCGATCGTCGGCGGTTTCCTGCTCGAGCACTTCTGGTGGGGCTCGGTCTTCCTGATCAACCTGCCCGTGATGGTGGTCCTGGTGCTGGTCGGCATCCGCACGCTCCCGGAGTCCAGGAACCCCCGCCCGGGTCCCTGGGACCTGACCAGCGTGGCCCTGTCACTCATCGGCGTGATCGGCGTCGTCTACGCGGTAAAGGAGGCGGCGACCCACGGCTTCACGTGGCCGACCCTCGCCTCGGGCGCCCTCGGCGCGGCGGCCCTGACCTGGTTCGTCCGGCGCCAGCTCACCCTCGCCACCCCGCTGCTGGACATGCGCCTGTTCCGCAACCGCGGCTTCAGCGCCGCGGTCCTGGCCGACCTGCTGACCATCCTCGGCATGTCGGGCCTGGTCTTCTTCCTCTCCCAGTACCTGCAACTGGTGCAGGGCAGGCGCCCGTTCGAGGCGGGCCTGGCCGAACTCCCCGCCGCGGTGGGCGCGGTGGCGGCGGGCCTGGTCGCGGGCCGGGCGGCTCGCCGCTTCTCGGTGCGCGCGGTGGTCTCCGGCGGCCTCGCGGCGGTGGGCCTGGCCCTGGCGGCCCTGACCCTGATCACCGAGTCGACCGGCTACCCCCTGCTCGGCACGGCCCTGCTCGTCGTGGGCGTCGGCGCCGGCTTCTCCTTCACGGTCACGGCCGACGTCATCCTCTCCGCCGTACCGAAGGACCAGGCAGGCGCGGCCTCCGCGGTCTCGGAAACGGCCTACGAACTCGGCGCGGCCCTGGGCATCGCGATCCTGGGCACGATCGTGACGGGCGTGTACCGAGACTTCCCGTCCCCGCCGGGCACACCGTCAGGGGCACACGAGTCACTGGGGGGAGCGGTGGAAGCGGCACAGGGCATGTCGGCGACCGGTGCTCAGCAACTGCTGTCGTCGGCGCGAGAAGCCTTCGTGGATGGCCTGTCACTCGCAGCGGGCGCAGGCGCAATCGTGCTGCTGGCAACGGCGATCGCAGCATGGTTCATGCTCCGAAACCAGCGGCTCGACAGCGCCCCCTAAGGGGCGCGGGGCTGTGTCCGATGTGCGGCTACCGCCGCGTGGGTGCGACCAGCCCCCACCAACCCGCACCCGACAACGACCCTTACGCGGCCTTCGCCTTCGTCGCATACATGTCCACATACTCCTGCCCCGACAACCGCATGACCTCGGCCATCACGGAATCCGTCACGGCCCGCAGCACATACCGGTCCCGGTCCATCCCGTCGTAGCGCGAGAACTCCATCGCCTCACCGAAACGAACGGTCACCTTGCCCGGCCGCGGCATACCCGCACCCCCCGGCTGCAACTTGTCCGTGCCGATCATCGCGAACGGAACGACGGGCGCACCGGTCATCAGGGTGAGGCGCGCGATGCCCGTACGTCCGCGGTACAGCCGCCCGTCCGGGGACCGCGTGCCCTCCGGGTAGATCCCGAAGACCTTGCCCTCCTCCAGCACGCGCCGCCCGGTCATCAACGCGGCCACGCCGCCGCGACCGCCGTCCCGGTCCACGGGGATCATGCCGACTCCGGTGAAGAACCAGGCCATCAGCCGTCCCTTGAGGGTCTTGCCGGTGACGTACTCGTCCTTGCCGATGAAGAACACCTGCCGGTCGCAGACGAGCGGAAGGATCATCGAGTCGATGAACGTGAGGTGGTTGCCGGCCAGGATGACCGGGCCGTCGCCCGGGATGTGCTCCACGCCCTCCACCTGTGGGCGGAACATCAGGCGCATGATCGGTCCGAGCACTGCCTTGATGAGCGCGAAGCGGGACAACGGGCCCTCCGGTGTCAAGCGGTTCTTTATGAGTCTGTGCAGGTGAGGACGATACTCGCGGTCCGAGGCGTGGTGCACATCGGGGACACGGCGTTCACCGAGGTCTTACGCACTGTTGACGTTGGTTCACCTGCGGTGACACCGCGTTTCCGGCCCGTAACCGGCCCGGAACCGTGTGACGGAAGTCGCCCCGTTCAGCCGCGTCCTCCCTTATGGCTTACGACATTCCGAGTCACCCGCCTGTTCCGGTTCAGGCCTCCCTCGCGTCATGTCGACCCACCTACCATCGCGCCGGACACAGACGACGGGCCGACGCCAGGGGAGGCGCTCATGGGAACGCAGGAGAACGAACAGACAGGCGGCACCGGGCGGCGCGCGCTCCTCGGCGCGGCGGTGCTGGGCGCGGGCGGAGCCGTACTGGGCCTGTCCGGCACGGCGAGAGCGGCGGGCGCGGGACACACCGGCGGCGGGCTGAGGAGCCTGCCCAAGCCGACGATCATCGGTCACCGCGGCGCCAGCGGCTACCGGCCCGAGCACACCTTCGGCTCGTACAACCTCGCCCTCGACCTGGGCGCCGACATCGTCGAGGCCGGCGACCTGGTGCCCACCAAGGACGGTCATCTGGTGTGCCGGCACGAGCCGGAGATCGGCGGGACGACGAACGTCGCCGACCACCCCGAGTTCGCCGACCGCAAGACCACCAAGGTCCTCGACGGCGTCTCCACCACCGGCTGGTTCACCGAGGACTTCACGCTCGCCGAGCTGAAGACGCTGCGCGCGATCGAGCGCATCCCGGCCAACCGCCCGCACAACACGCTCTACAACGGCCGCTGGGAGATCCCCACCTTCGAGGAAGTCCTGAAGTGGCAGGACGAGCAGACCCGCAAGCGCGGCAAGCAGGTCTGGATCTATCCCGAGACCAAGCACCCCACCTACTTCCGCAAGCTGGGGCTCGGCCTGGAGGAGCGGGTCGCCAAGCTGCTGCACAAGTACGGCAAGGACAAGCGGAACTCGCCGGTCATCCTGCAGTCCTTCGAGCCGAGCAGCATCCAGCGGCTGAACACACTGGTCGACAACCCGCTGGTGGTCCTGCTCTCCGGGGCGGGCACCCGTCCCTGGGACTTCGTCGAGGCCGGTGACCCGCGCACCGTCGCCGACCTGATCACCCCCAAGGGGCTCCGGGAGATCGCGGGCTACGCGCAGGGTCTCGGCCCGACCCTCGACCTGATCATCACCAAGAAGGCGGACGGCAGCCTCGACAAGCCGACCACCCTGGTCTCCGACGCGCACAAGGTCGGCCTGATCCTGCACCCCTACACGATGCGCAACGAGAACCCCTTCCTGCCCGCCGAGTTCCGCAAGGGCACGGCCGCCGACGGCTACGGCGACCCCTTCGGCGCCTTCAAGACGTACTTCGCCACCGGCATCGACGGCGTCTTCACCGACAACGCCGACACGGGCGTGCTGGCCCGCGCCGACTTCGTCAACGGATGAGCGTCCGGCCCCGGTTGGGGTGAACAGCCGGCCGCCCGGGCAACCCATCGCCCGGGCGGCCGCGTCGTGCCGCATATGACGCACGATCTCGTCGCCACCCTGCGCCCCCTGCTCACCGCCGAGGCCTCGGCCGAGGCACATGCCTCCGGTACGGAACCCGCCGACCTGGAACAGGCGGTCTGGCTGCGGCTGCTGGAGCGTCTCGACTCCGCCGGGCCGCCCCGCGATCCGCACGGCTGGCTGCGCCGGGCCGTCCGCTCCGAGGTGCGCCGCAGCCGCCGTACGAACCGTCTCGAAAGGCCGTACGCCGACGAGCCCGTGGACGACACCGGCCGTGACCCCGAGCACCTCGCCCTCGCCGCCGCCCGCGGGCGGGCCCTGCGGGACGCGGTCCGCCGCCTTCCCGGGCGCTGCCCCCGTCTGCTGGAGGCGCTGCTCTCGCCGAAAGACCTGACATACCGGGAAATCGCGGGGGAGTTGGGTATCTCACAAGGAAGTCTCGGCCCGGAACGCTCCAGATGTCTGGGATGTCTTCGCCGTTTGCTCACATCGGAGGTTGCGGCCCGCTGAGCGCGGGGATAGGAGTGAGGGACAACGTGGCGATCAGGTGAGCGGGAGGCGTGCGCACATGGGCATGAGCGTGACCATCTCGGTGGCGACCGAGCAGGACGCGGAGCAGATCTTCAGGCTGCAGTACCTGTGCTTCCAGAGCGAGGCGGCGCTGTACGGCAACTACCGCATCGACCCGCTCGTCCAGAGTCTGGACTCGGTCCGCCAGGAGGTGGCCTCCGACTGCGTCTTCGTCGCGCGCCTCGGCGAGGAGGTGGTCGGTTCGGTGCGCGGCCGCGTCACCGAGGACGGCTCCGCCTCCATCGGCAAGCTCTGCGTCCACCCCCGTCTGCAGGGCCACGGCATCGGCGCGCGGCTGCTGCGCGCCGCCGAGACGGCCCTGGTGGAGGAGCGCGGCGCCAAGCGGTTCCGGCTGCACACCGGTCACCGCAGCGAGGGCAACCTCCGCCTGTACCGCCGCGTCGGCTACGAGACGGTCGGCACCTCCCAGGGTGCCGACGGCGTACCGATGATCGTCCTGGAGAAGCCGGCCGAGGCCTACGTCACTACGGCGTGACGGCGCGGTTCCTGCGCAGCCAGTACAGCGCCGAGATCGGCAGCAGCACCGGGATGAAGACGTACCCCATGCCGTAGTCCGACCACACCGTCGCGTCCGGGAAGGCCGACTTGTCGACCAGCGTCCAGGTGCCGACGATCAGCACGCCCGCGAGTTCGGCGGCGCAGCAGATCTGCGCCGCCTTGCGGGCCGTCTCCCCGCCGCGCACCAGCGTGTACGTGATGAAGCCGTAGACGACCCCGGCGACGGCGGACAGCGAGTAGGCGAGCGGGGCCCGGTCGAACTCGGTCGCGATCTGGTAGACGGAGCGCGAGACCGCACCGACGACCATCACGCCGTAGAACCAGACGAGCAGCATGCCCGGCCCGCTGATCAACCGTGTCCTGGTCGGCTTCTCCTCCGTCACGGCCACCTCAGCCTCCCCAGATGTCATAGAGCCGCACCTCGAGCACGGCCAGCACCACACCGCCGGCGACCACCGTCACCGAGCCCCAGCGGGTGCGCTCCGCGAGCGACATGAAGCCCGCCGCCGGCACGCACGCGAAGGCGCCCAGCAGATACGCCACGAAGATCGTCGTCCCCTGCTCCGGCTTCTCGCCGCGCGCCAGCAGCACGATCCCGACCACCAGCTGCACCACGGCCAGCAGCGACACCACGGCCATGCCGATGAAGTGCCAGTCCTTGGTCGGCTGGTCCCGATAGGCGGCCCAGCCGCACCAGGCGGCGAGCAGCAGCGCGGCGACCCCGGTCACCAGGGTCAGGACGGTGAGCATGTCGTGACCTTATTACGGCGGAAATGGTCCGTCGCCGCCGACCCCTGTCCAGCACTGTCCGCCATGTGGACAGCGCGTTCTTGGTCGCTCCCATACGTCTGCTTTACTGATCGCATGACCACGACGAGCTGCCGCACGCTTGCGACCGAGGCGACCATGACGCCCGGTGCTCGTTGTATGTGTCGAATGTGCGCCTTCTAGAGGGCCCCCGCACCACCCCGAGACTCGCGCCCCGAAGCGAGCCGCCGCGGCATGTCCCCGCGTCCTGAGCGACGCGCGTGACCGACCCGCCCCGCGCACGACTTTCCTCCCGTACCCGGGCACACCCACGCCCGCGTACTCGACAGTGACGGAAAACCCCAGTGATCACGACTTCAGGCCTGACCAAGGTCTACCGCTCACGCGGCCGTGAGGTCACCGCCCTGGACGGCGTCGACCTGCATGTCCGCGAAGGCGAGGTGTACGGCGTCATCGGCCAGTCCGGCGCCGGCAAGTCCTCCCTCATCCGCTGCGTCAACCTGCTGGAACGCCCCACCTCCGGTACGGTCACCGTCGCCGGTCAGGACCTCACCGCCCTCGCGGGACGAGGTCCCCGGGCCGGCAAGGAGCTGCGGCGGGCGCGCAGCCGTATCGGCATGGTCTTCCAGCACTTCAACCTGCTCTCCTCGCGCACCGTCCAGGACAACGTCGAACTGCCGCTGGAGATCCTCGGCAAGTCAGGGAAGGAACGGTCCCGCAAGGCGCTGGAACTACTGGACCTCGTCGGCCTCGCCGACAAGGCGAGCGCCTACCCCGCCCAGCTCTCCGGCGGCCAGAAGCAGCGCGTCGGCATCGCCCGCGCCCTGGCTGGCGAGCCCAAGGTGCTGCTGTCCGACGAGGCCACGAGCGCCCTGGATCCGGAGACCACCCGCTCCATCCTCCAACTGCTGCGCGACCTCAACCGGCAGCTCGGCCTCACCGTCCTGCTCATCACCCACGAGATGGACGTCGTGAAGTCGGTCTGCGACTCGGCCGCGCTGATGGAGAACGGCCGCATCGTCGAGTCCGGCACGGTCGGCGAACTGCTCGCCACCCCCGGCTCCGAGCTCGCCTCCGCGCTCTTCCCGGTCGGCGGCGACGCCACCGGCGAGGACCGCACGGTCGTCGACGTCACCTTCCAGGGCGAGGCCGCAACGCAGCCCGTGATCTCCCAGCTCTCGCGCACCTACAACATCGACATATCGATCCTCGGCGCGGCCATCGACACCGTCGGCGGCCTCCAGGTCGGCCGGATGCGCATCGAACTGCCCGGCCGCTACGAGGACAACGTCGTGCCGATCGGTTTCCTGCGCGAAAAGGGCCTGCAGATCGACGTCGTGGACGCGCCCCAGCTGGTCAAGGAAGGTGCCGAGTGACCTGGTCCGAGATGCAGCCGCTGCTGTCCCAGGCGTGTTGGGACACCCTCTACATGGTCGGCTGGTCCACCCTCATCGCCGTCGTCGGCGGACTTCCGCTCGGCATCCTGCTCGTCCTCACCGACCGGGGCGGACTGCTGCAGAACGTCCTCGCCAACAAGGTCATCGGGCAGGTCGTGAACATCGCCCGCTCCATGCCGTTCATCATCCTCATGGTCGCGCTGATGACCTTCACCCGCTGGATCACCGGCACGACCATCGGCCGCGAGGCCGCCATCGTGCCGCTGGCCATCGGCGCCATCCCCTTCTTCGCCCGCCTGGTCGAGACGGCTGTCCGCGAAGTGGACGGCGGGCTCGTCGAGGCCGTGCAGTCGATGGGCGGCAACACCTGGACGATCGTCCGCAAGGTCCTCGTACCGGAGGCCCTGCCCTCGCTGATCGCCAGCACCACCACCACGATCGTCGCCCTCATCGGCTACTCCGCCATGGCCGGCACGGTCGGCGCCGGCGGACTCGGCGACATCGCCATCCGCTACGGCTACCAGCGCTTCGAGACCGAGCTGATGTGGATCACCGTGGCGATCCTCGCCGTGGTCATCTCCGTCATCCAGTTCGCCGGCGACTTCGCGGCCCGCTCGCTGCACTCCCGGGGCGGACGCTCCGGACCCGCCCCGAAGCTGCGGCTGCTCAAGGCCGAGGAGCCGGGCGCGGCCGACGTCGGCAAGGTCGCGTAGGCGCCCTCGGCCCCCCTCCCAGACTCCCCGCACCACCTACCGCGGGGTCGCTGTACCCAAAAGGAAAGGCACTTTTCGTGCGTAACACCGCAAAGCTCAGCACCGCCGTCCTCGCCGCCGGAGCCCTCACCTTCGGGCTCACCGCCTGCGGCTCGGGCTCGGACTCGGCATCGAGCTCCTCCGACTACAGCGGACCGCTGGTCGTCGCCGCGAGCCCCACCCCGCACGCCGAGATCCTGAACTACGTGAAGGACAACCTGGCGAAGAAGGCTGGACTCGACCTGGAGGTCAAGGAGTTCCAGGACTACATCGTCCCGAACACCGCCACCGAGGACGGCTCGGTCGACGCCAACTACTTCCAGAACCAGCCCTACCTCGACGACTTCAACGCCAAGCGCGGCACCCACGTCGTGCCCGTCGTCACGGTGCACCTGGAGCCGCTCGGCCTCTACTCCCACAAGATCAAGAAGGCCGACGCCCTCAAGAGCGGCGCGACGATCGCCGTCCCGAACGACGCGGTGAACGAGGCCCGCGCCCTCAAGCTGCTCGCCGCGAACGGCCTCATCACGCTCAAGGACGGCGCCGGCAACGAGGCGACCCCGCAGGACATCGCCAAGAACCCCAAGAACCTGAAGTTCAAGGAGGTCGAGGCGGCCCAGACCGCGCGCTCCCTGGACGACGTGGACGTCGCCGTCGTCAACGGCAACTACGCCATCTCCGCGGGCATCAAGCCCGCCAAGGACGCGCTCGTCCTGGAGTCCGCGAAGAACAGCCCGTACGGCAACTTCCTCGCGGTGAAGAAGGGCAACGAGAAGGACCCGCGCGTGAAGAAGCTCGCCAAGCTGCTCACCTCGCCCGAGGTGAAGAAGTTCATCGAGGACAAGTACCAGGGCTCGGTCATCCCGTCCTTCTGAGCCGGGGCGTTCTCTGCCGACGGCACGTATACGGCGTATCGGCACGCACGGGGTCCACTCGCTTACTTGCAGTGGACCCCGTGGTGCGGTTCCGGGGGGCCATGCTGCATGCTGGGCAGTTCAGCAGGCCCTGAACATTTTCCATAGGTTACGGAGCGGCGCATGGCGAGCACCTTCCCCAACATCTCCATCAGCACGGAGCGGTTGGTGCTGCGTCCATTCGACGAGGACGACACGTCCGCGCTGGTCGAGATGATGAACGACGAGCAGGTCATCGCCTGGACCTCCGCCCCGCACCCCTACGCCGAGGCCGACGCCCGCCGCTGGGCCACCCAACTCGCCCCGGCCGAACGGACCGAGGGCCGCGGCATCGTCTTCGCGGTGACGGAGTTCCTCACCCAACGCCTCGTCGGCATCGTGCACCTCCAGAACACGGACTGGCGCGTCCGCTCCACCGAGATCGCCTACGTCATCGCTCCCTGGGCCCGTGGCGAGGGCTACGCCTCGGAAGCGGCGCTCGTCACCGCCCAGTGGCTCTTCCAGGATCAGAAGTTCGAGCGCCTGGAGCTGCGCACCGCCGCCGACAACACCGCCTCCCAGCAAGTGGCCCAGAAGATCGGCTGCATCAGCGAGGGCATCCTGCGCAACGCCTGGATAGCCCGTGCCAGGACCGGCGACGGCGAGTGGGCCGACGTACGCACCGACGTCATCGTCTGGAGCCTCCTGCCGGAGGACCTCGCCGGAGTCAGCGAACAACTGGCCGACACCGGTGGTTTCACCTCCTTCACCGACTGGAACTGAACCCTCGGGGCACCGAGAGGTACCCTCACGGAGCCCGACCTGCGTAAATCCCCTGGAGACCGACGACTATGGCCGACCGCGTCACGGTGATCGGGTGGGACGGATCGCCGCTGACCGCCGCCGCACGCTCCGCCCTGGGCGCCGCGACCCTGGTGGCCGGTGCCGCCCACCATCTGGCGCTGCCCGAGGTACCGCCCCACGCCGAGCGCATCCGGCTCGGCAGCGTCGCCCTCGCCGCCCGCCGCGTCGCCCGCCACCGCGGCACCGCCGTCGTCATCGCGGACGGCGACCCCGGCTTCTTCGGCGTCGTACGGACCCTGCGCGCACCCGAGTTCGGCCTCGAGGTCGAGGTCGTCCCCGCCGTCTCCTCCGTCGCCGCCGCGTTCGCCCGCGCCGGCATGCCCTGGGACGACGCACACGTGGTCGTCGCCCACCGCCGCACCCTGCGACGCGCGGTGAACGTGTGCCGCGCCCACACCAAGGTCGCCGTCCTCACCTCACCCGGCGCCGGCCCCGCCGAACTCGGCCTGCTCATGGAGGGCGTGCACCGCACCTTCGTCATCTGCGAGGAACTCGGCACCGAACGCGAACAGGTCACCGTCGTCACCTCCGACAAGGCCGCCGACCACACCTGGCGCGACCCGAACGTCGTCATCGTCGTCGGCGGCACCGCCGGCACCGCGGACGGCGGCGGCTGGATCGCCGGCCGGGACCCCGCCGCGGCCCCCCGCGGCTGGACGCTGCCCGCCGAGGCCTACGGCGGTCTCATGGGCGAGGGCGAACTGGAACCGCTGCGCGCCGCCCAACTCGCCCGGCTCGGCCCGCGCGTCGGCGACCTGGTGTGGGACATCGGCTGCGGCAGCGGTGCGTTCGCCACCGAGGCCGCCCGCGCCGGGGCCGCCGTCATCGCCGTCGACCACGACCCGCGCGCCTGCGAACGGACCGATGCCAACGCGCGGGCCTTCGGACTCCAGCTCCAGGTCGTGCACGGCACCGCCCCCCACGTACTGGAGAACCTCCCCGAGCCCGACGTCGTGCGCGTCGGCGGCGGGGGAGCGGCCGTCGTCTCCGCGGTCGCCGACCGACGGCCACAGCGCATCGTCACCCACGCGGCCACCCGCGACGAGGCCGAACTCATCGGCCGGGACCTCACCGAGCACGGCTACCGGGTCGAGTGCGCCCTGCTGCAGTCCGTCGAACTCGACACCAGGGCCTGGACGGAGACGGAGCGGAGCGTCGCGTTCCTGCTCAGCGGCGCGCTCCCGGAGCGCACCCAGTGATTCCGCCGCCGTCCCAGTGATCCTGTTTTCTTCCCTCCCGGTGATCCGCTCGTCGTACCGCTCGCGGTAGGCTGGCCGACCGTTGTACCGCACCGGGTGGCCCGGCGTTTCGTTCGCCAATGTCCGGAAAACGCGCCCCTTTTGGGGTGGGTGTGGTACGCCGAAACCGGAGGACGCGCAACGTGGCGCAGTCCACAGCGGACCGTCGCGGATCAAGCTGTCGCGACGGCGGGACGACCGGGACAATGCCACTGAATGGCTTTGTCGCCTTTTACGGGCGGGTCGTTCGTGCCGCTGGGCACGCACGCTCGTTCTTCACTGCGGGGGCGGTCGGTGCGCCGTTCCCGGTGGCTGGACCGAGAAGCACTAACCGATGGGCGAGGGGTACGCATGACCGACACCGGCCAGGTCCCGGGCGAGGGATTGCCGGAGAACGCAGGCATGGTGGAACAGCCGGGCGTTCCCGCGCACGGTGCGTACACCTACCTCTCCGAGACCACCGCCGAGGACGAAGACCTGTTGCTGCTGCCGGGCGCGCAGAGCCCCTGGGGCAACGAGGTCGCCCCGCCCGCGCCCGAGCCGGTCGTCGAGACCGTGCACGAGCCGGGCCCGCACGAGACGGCGGGCCGTGACAGCGGCTCGGTCGACCTCGGCGGCGTCCGCCTGCCCGACCCGGCCCCGGCGCCCGCGGCTCCGTCCGTGCCGATCCCGCCGATCACCCCGCGCCGCCCGCTGCACCTCGGCCCGCCCACCCCCGACACGTCCGCCAGCCCGGTCCGCTCCCTCGCCGACCGCGGCCCCGCGGGCGCCCCGGTCCGCCACCCCGGCCCGCCGACGGTCGGCCCCGAATACCTCGACGCACCCCCGCAGGGCGCGGCCCCCTGGGGCGCCCCGCCCCAGCCCGCGGTGGCCGCCGGGACACCGGCTGCGGAAACGGTTGTTCCGTCCCCGAGCCAGCCCGCGGAGCCGCTGGGCGCCGCCCAGGCGGTGATGGCCCGCATCACGACCGAGGCCAGTGCCGTCCAGGGACAGGAGGCCGGGTACGCCGCGCAGGGCGAGTTCGCCCAGGCCATGGCCGGAGCCGAGAACACGCAGGCCGCGGCGGCGCGGCACGGCGAGGAAATCGGCCGGCCAGCGCCTGACGCCGCGAACGCCCATGGCGCCGCGACCCAGCACGGCGAGCCCCCGGCCCAGGCCACGCAGGGCGACGCCGCCGATCACGGTGCCGGGAGCGGCCCGAACGACCAGAGCGGACTGAGCCCGCAGGCCGGCGAACTCGGCCATGGCGCGCAGCCCGAGCAGGGCGATGTGCTTGGTCATGGTGCGGAGCCCGGCGAGGCCGGTGTACTTGGCCATGCCGAGGAGCCCGGGCAGGCCGGTGTGCTCGGTCACGGTGCAGAGCCTGGACTGGGCGATGTGCTGGGCCATGGCGTGGAGCCCGACCAGGACGGTGTGCTGGGCCATAGTGCGGAGCCCGACCAGGACGGTGTGCCGGGCCATGGTGTGGAGCCCGGGCAGAGCGGTGTGCTCGGGCACGGTGCGGAGCTCGGGAACGAGGATGCGCCGGGCCATGGCGCGGAGGCCGGTCAGGTCGTTCAGCCTGGCGATGACGCCGAGTCCGGGCACGGCGCCGCGCTTGGTGATGCCGCCCCGTCGGCGCTGAGCGCCGCGCTCGCCCATGGTGTGCCCTCCGGGCAGGACGGCGAGGTCGCGTTCGGCGGGACCGCCGTGGCATCCGCCGACGGCGACGCTGCCGCGCCCGGCTCGGAGAGTGGTCATCTCGCGGCGGCCACCGGCTCCGCGGACGGCGGGCTCGTGACGGCCGACGTAGTGGAAGCCGGGCACCCGGTCGCGGACGGCTCCGCCGCTGTCGGAGGAGAGGGCTCGGGCGCTGAGCCCACCCCGGAAGTCGTCGCCGAGCACGCCGATACGACCGCTTCGGTCCCGGAGGCGGAGACGGCTCCCCTCGCCGAAGGCGACCTGCACGGCGGGCCGGCCGACGAGGCAGCGCCTGCTGTTCAGACCGTGGCGGCCACGGGAGTTGAGGCCGGCCCGGACGCCGGTCAGCTCCCGGAGGCCGTGCAGGTTCCGCCAACCGAGCCGGCCGAACAAGCCCAGCCCGCCGCGCCCGAAAGCGATCAGGTGAGCGGCGTCGGCGAACCCGAGACCGGCGATGTGTCCGACGCGGTCGAGGCCATCCAGGCGCCGCAGGTCATGGCGCCGGACGCCGGCCAGGCCGCGCACTACGCCGACCTCGCCCCCGCCCAGTCAGCCGACACGGCCGTACCGGCGCAGGGCCCCGACACCGCCGTAACCCCCGAAGCTCCGGAGAGCACCCCCTTCCCGGCGGCTCCGCACACGTCTCACCCGGCGGACGGTTCTCCGGCGCCGGCCGAGGACGCGGCGTCCACGGATGTCTCCGCGCAGCCCCAGCACGCGGACAGACAGCCCGCCGCGGGCGGAGAGCCGATCACGCCCACCGACCTCCAGGTCGTAGCGGCCGCCAGCCCGATCCCGGACCCGGCGGCCGCCCTTCAGGACCCCGTAACGAACGCCCCGGAGCACCACGCTTCCATCTCGGCGGACCCGGCGGACGCGCCCCAGCCCGTAGCCGTCACAGACGCCGCGGACTCCGCCGTAACGGCCGCCGAGGAGCAGCCCGGCCCCACGGCGGAGCCCCTCGCGGCCGCCCCCGCCCAGCAGCTCCCGGCCGATGCCGTTCCCACCCCACCCTCCGGGGTCCCGGTGGAGCCCCAAACCGGCCAGTCCCTCGGGCAGTTCGTCCCTGTGGAGGGCTCGGTCCCGACCACGCCCCACCTCGCGCCGACCCCGCCCCACGCGCTCACCCTCCCCCCGGAGGACGCGCCGGAGGCGGCCGCGCCGGTCCCCGCCCCGCGCGAGGCCGATCCCGAACTCGTACAGCACGCGGACGACCTGGACACCCGGGCCGCCGACCAGGAAGAGAGCACGGCCCCAGTGGAAGAAGTCCGCCAGTCCACCGGCCCGGCCGCGCCCGCCTACGACGACGCCGAGCGCGAGGCCGTGCTGAAGGTGATGCGCGAGCGCCGCGACATCCGCAACGGCTTCCGTGGCGACCCCATCCCGCACGAGGTGCTGCTCCGTGTCCTGGAGGCCGCGCACACGGCCCCGTCCGTCGGCCACTCCCAGCCCTGGGACTTCGTCGTCATCCGCTCCGCCGACACCCGGCGCAGCATGCACGAACTGGCCATGCGCCAGCGGGACGCGTACGCGAAGTCGCTCCCCAAGGGGCGGGCGAAGCAGTTCAAGGAACTGAAGATCGAGGCCATCCTCGACACCCCGGTGAACATCGTCGTCACCGCCGACCCGACCCGCGGCGGCCGGCACACCCTCGGCCGGCACACCCAGCCGCAGATGGCGCCGTACTCCGCCGCCCTCGCCGTCGAGAACCTCTGGCTCGCCGCCCGCGCCGAAGGCCTCGGCGTCGGCTGGGTCAGCTTCTTCGACGAGCGCGAGATGGTCCGCGCGCTGGGACTGCCCGAGCACCTGGAGGTCATCGCCTACCTGTGCGTCGGGTACGTCGACGAGTTCCCGGACGAGCCCGAGCTGATGCAGGCCGGCTGGTCCAAGCGCCGTCCGCTGTCCTGGGTCGTGCACGAGGAGACGTACGGCCGCCGTGCCCTGCCCGGTGAGGAGCCGCACGACCTGCTCTCCGAGACCGTCGCCCAGATCCGCCCGCTGGACGCCAAGGCGCTCGGCGAGGCCTGGGAGCGGCAGAAGCGGATGACCAAGCCGGCCGGCGCGCTCGGCATGCTGGAGATCATCTCCGCCCAGCTGTCCGGGCTGTCCCGCCAGTGCCCCCCGCCGATCCCGGAGCCCGCGGCCGTCGCGATCTTCGCCGGCGACCACGGTGTGCACGCCCAGGGCGTCACCCCCTGGCCGCAGGAGGTCACCGCCCAGATGGTGGCCAACTTCCTCGGCGGCGGAGCGGTCTGCAACGCCTTCGCGGGTCAGGTCGGCGCCGAGGTGTGCGTCGTGGACGTCGGTGTCGCCGCCGACCTTCCCGCGACCCCCGGGCTGCTGCCCCGCAAGGTCCGCGCCGGCACGTCCGACATGACCACCGGCCCCGCCATGACCCGCGAGGAGGCCAGGCAGGCCATCGAGGTCGGCATCGAGACGGCCCGTGACCTGGTGGCGGCCGGCAACAAGGCGCTGCTGACCGGCGAGATGGGGATCGCGAACACCACCGCGTCCGCCGCGCTCATCTCGGTGTTCACGGACACCGACCCCGCCGAGGTCACCGGCCGCGGCACCGGCATCAACGACGAGACGCTGGCCCGCAAGACCGAGGTCGTGCGGCGCGCCATCGAACTCCACCAGCCGGACCCGGCCGACCCCATCGGCGTGCTCGCCGCGATCGGCGGCTTCGAACACGCGGCTATGGTGGGCCTGTTGCTCGGCGGCGCCTCCCTGCGCACGCCGGTCATCCTGGACGGCGTCAGCGCCGGCGCCGCCGCCCTGGTGGCCCGCGCCATCGCCCCCGAAGTCCTCGCGGCCTGCATCGCCGGTCACCGCAGTGCCGAGCCCGGCCATGTGGCGGCCCTCAACAAGCTGGGCCTGCGCCCCCTGGTCGACCTCGACCTCCGGCTCGGCGAGGGCACGGGCGCCCTGCTGGCCCTGCCGCTGGTGCAGAGCACGGCCCGGGCCATGCACGAGGTGGCGACCTTCGACTCCGCGGGCGTCACCGAGAAGTAGCTCCCGTACCGGGGTGGGGTACGCGCTCCTGCGCGCGTCCCACCCCGGCCGTACGCTGAACCCCATCACCGAAATCCGCACGTCAGGGCTGCTCCAGCGCCGTAGCGCCCATCGCATTGCCAGCAGGACGAGGAGCCGCACCTCATGGCCGAACACCCCGCCTACCCCGTAGGTCTCCGCCTCTTGGGCCGCAAAGTGGTCGTGCTCGGCGGCGGCCAGGTCGCCCAGCGCCGCCTGCCGGCCCTGATCGCGGCCGGCGCGGACGTCCTGCTCGTCTCCCCGGAGGCGACCCCCTCCGTCGAGGCGATGGCGGACGCGGGTGAGATCACCTGGGCGAGGCGCCCCTACGAGGAGGGCGACCTCGCGGACGCCTGGTACGCCCTCATCGCCACCGGGGACCGCGAGGCGAACACCCGGGCCTCCGCCGAGGCCGAACGCCACCGGGTGTGGTGCGTGCGCTCCGACGACGCCGAGGCCGCGACGGCCTGGACGCCGGCCACCGGTCACAGCGAGGGCGTCACCGTCGCCGTCCTGACCACGGACACGCACAGCCCCGATCCGCGCCGCACCGCCGCCATCCGCGACGCGGTCGTGGAGGGGCTGCGCGACGGCACCCTCGTCGCCCCGCACCACCGCGGCCGCACACCCGGCGTCGCCCTCGTCGGCGGCGGCCCCGGCGACCCGGACCTCATCACCGTCCGCGGCCGCCGGCTGCTGGCCGAGGCCGACGTCGTCATCGCCGACCACCTCGGCCCGCGCGATCTGCTCGCCGAACTGCCGCCGCACGTCGAGGTGATCGACGCGGCGAAGCTGCCCTACGGCCGCTTCATGGCCCAGGAGGCCATCAACAACGCCCTGATCGAGCACGCCAAGCAGGGCCGGTCGGTCGTCCGGCTCAAGGGCGGCGACCCCTTCGTCTTCGGCCGTGGCATGGAGGAGATCCAGGCGCTCGCCGAGGCCGGCATCCCCTGCACGGTCGTCCCCGGCATCTCCAGCTCCATCTCGGTGCCGGGCGCGGCCGGCATCTCGGTCACCCACCGCGGGCTCGCGCAGGCGTTCACCGTGGTCAGCGGGCATGTCGCCCCCGACGACGAGCGGTCCCTGATCGACTGGCCGGCCCTGGCGAAGGTGTCCGGCACCCTGGTGGTCCTCATGGGCGTCGACAAGATCGGGAAGATCGCCGAGACCCTGGTCGCGCACGGCAAGGACCCGGCGACCCCGGTCGCCCTGGTCCAGGAGGGCACCACGGCCGCCCAGCGCCGGGTGGACGCGACCCTCGCGACGGTCGCGGAGGCGGTCCGTACGCACGAGGTGAAGGCGCCGTCGGTCATCGTCATCGGCGAGGTCGTGGGAGTGGGCCCGCGAGCGGTCGAGTAACCCCGGGTAACACAACCCGTTCCGAGCCGTTGGCACCACACCCAGGACAAGGCAGTATCACCCTGTGGCCGATCTCATCACCGTCGAGAATCCCGACGACCCCCGCCTGCGCGACTACACGGGCCTGACCGACGTGGAACTGCGCCGCAAACGAGAACCGGCCGAGGGCCTGTTCATCGCCGAGGGCGAGAAGGTCATCAGACGCGCCAAGGACGCCGGGTACGAGATGCGCTCGATGCTGCTGTCCGCCAAGTGGGTCGACGTGATGCGGGACGTCATCGACGAGCTCCCGGCGCCGGTGTACGCGGTCAGCCCCGAGCTCGCCGAGCAGGTCACCGGCTACCACGTGCACCGCGGCGCGCTCGCCTCCATGCAGCGCAAGCCCCTGCCCACGGCCGCCGAACTCCTGCAGACCACCCGCCGGGTCGTCGTCATGGAGTCGGTCAACGACCACACCAACATCGGTGCCATCTTCCGCTCGGCCGCGGCCCTCGGCATGGACGCGGTCCTGCTGTCCCCGGACTGCGCCGACCCCCTCTACCGCCGCAGCGTCAAGGTCTCCATGGGCGCCGTCTTCTCCGTGCCCTACGCCCGCCTCGACACCTGGCCCAAGGGCCTGGAGTCGGTCCGCGAGGCCGGTTTCACCCTCCTCGCCCTCACCCCGGACGAGAAGGCGAGGTCCCTCGACGAGGCCGCCCCGCACAAGATGGACCGCGTCGCCCTGATGCTGGGCGCCGAGGGGGACGGCCTGTCCACCCAGGCCCTGGTCGCCGCCGACGAATGGGTCCGCATCCCGATGTCCCACGGCGTCGACTCCCTGAACGTGGGCGCGGCGGCCGCGGTCGCCTTCTACGCGGTGGCCACCGGCCGCCCCCAGGGCTGATGGCGCAGCGCGAGGCGATCGTCGCGGTCCTGCGCCGCGGCGACCGCGTCCTGGCGATATGCCGTGCCGCGTCGGTCGCCCGCCCCGGCTACTGGCAGCCGTTGAGCGGCAAGGTCGAACCGGGGGAGACCCAGCGGGAGGCCGTCGTCCGGGAGATCCGGGAAGAGGTCGGCCTCACCGTCGTACCCCTCGCCAAGGTCTGGGAGTCCGACACCGACGACGGCGTGTTCCGCCTCCACTGGTGGACGGCGGACGCACCCACCGGCGAGGTGGTCCCCGACCCGGCCGAGGTCGCCGACTTCCGCTGGGTCACCCCGGAGGAGTTCCTGACCCTGACCCCCGTCTTCGAGGGCGACCTGGAGTTCTTCGAGCGCATCCTGCCGGGTCTGTGACGCCTGGCTCTGCCGTCGCCAACGTGCCCGGACGGCGCACCTATGGGCGCCCCGGCTCCCCGGCCTGACGCTGCTGCTCCTGTACGACACCCCGGCCGCCGCCGCCCAGGCCGTGCGCCGGCCCCTGGCAGCCCTGCGCCGCGGCGATGCCGAGCGCGACCAGCAGCGTCACGACGACGAAGACGAACAGCCGCTGCCGCAGCAGCCGCGGATTGGCCGGGCGCCGGCCCGTCCCCGTGGTCCTGGGCGCCGGACGCCCCGTACCACTGCGCGGTGCGGTCCGGCTCCCGCTGCCGGAGCGGGTGCCGCCCCGCGAGGCCGGTGTGGGCCGCGCGCCGGAGCGCGGAGAGCCGGACCGCGGGGAAGGCGCCACACCGTTCCGTGCCGCACCACCCGGGCCGGAGGCCCCGGAGTCCCGCGATCCGCTGCCCGGACCCGCTGGACCGGTCCCCCGTGAGGGAACCCCACCGCCCCGCACCTGAGCCGAACCGCGGGACGAGGACGAGGTACCCCTCGGCGGTGGCGTCCCCTGCGGGCGTCGCTGCTGGTCGGGATAGGTGTCGGCGAGCCGCCCGGTGGGCCGGTCCGCCTCCGCGGCATGCGGCGAGGGCGGCCGTACGTCACCGAGCCCCTGCGCCTCTCGCGCGGCGATCTCCTTCAGACGCAGCGACAACTGCAGCGTGCTGGGCCGCTCCTCCGGGTCCTTCGCCAGACAGGCCCGCACCAGCGGAGCCAGAGCGTCCGGTACGCCGTGCAGTTGCGGCTCCTCGTGCACCACCCGGTACAGCATCACCTCGGAACTGCCGTGTCCGAAGGGCGAGTCGGCCATGGCGGCGTACGCCAGGGTCGCGCCCAGGGAGAAGACGTCCGTGGCCGGCGTGACCGTGGCCCCGCGCACCTGCTCGGGCGCGAGGAAGCCCGGCGAGCCGACGGCCGTGCCGACATGGGTGAGCGTCGACGCCCCGGTCGCCCAGGCGATGCCGAAGTCGATGATCCGCGGCCCCTTGGGGGACAGCAGGATGTTGGACGGCTTGAGATCCCGGTGCACCACGCCGGCCTCGTGCACCGCGACCAGCCCCTCCGACAGGGCGGCCCCGATGGCGGCGACCTCGGCCGCGCTCAGCGAACCCTCGTCGGCGACCTTGTCGTGCAACGAGGGCCCGGGCACGTACTGGGTGGCGAACCAGGGCCGGTCGGCCTCCAGATCGGCGGCGACCAGCCGGGCCGTGCACCCGCCCCGGATCCGCCGCGCGGCCGAGACCTCACGCGCGAACCGCGAGCGGAACTCCTGATCCTCCGCCAGGTCCGGCCGGATGACCTTCAGTGCGACCCGCTGCCCCTTCTTGTCGGAGCCCAGGTACACAACGCCCATCCCACCCGCGCCCAGCCGTCTGTGAAGCCTGAACGAGCCGACGACGCGCGGGTCCTCGCGCCTCAGGCGCATCATCGCCATGTTCATCCCCGCTGCCCGGTCCGTGTGACGTGGCACAGCTTACGTTTCCACGGCCGCCCGCGCGCAGAGGCCGCGCCCTCTCGTCCCGATCGATTGTCAGTGCCGGGTGGGAGACTTGAAGGGTGGTCAGGGGGCCCGGAACCAACCGCACTTCACACCCGCCGGTCTCCCAACCATCCATCACAGAAGGGGGATTGAACCCGTGAAGGGTGATCGCGTGGAGATAGTGGTGGACGCGGGGGACACGACCCGCACCTACGAGGTGGTGGCGAGCAGAGCGGGCCGCAGGGTGGAGACGGCGGTACGGCGCGGTGTCGTGGAAGTGAGCGAAGTCACCCGCAACGGCTCCGTGGTCCGTACGGCCCGCTTCATGGCCAACCGGGTCCTGGCGCTGGTGGAGCAGCCGGTACCCAGGGAGGACAGCTCGGAAAAGCCGGTACACAGCGGGCGTCCCCTCGGGGAAGACCCTGAGACCTAGGTCCCCGTCTCCACCCAGGGGAGTACTCACCACCGCACGGCTCATCCTCCGGGAGGCCCGGCAATCGGTACGAGGGCATGACGTGCGAAGAGCGCCGGAAGCCTAGATTTGAGGTCAAGCGGCGGGTGCAGCACTCGTCCCCCGAGGTCAGACACCCGCCGCTGCCAACGACAACTGAGACGGTCAGGAGAGGGACCATGGCTCTGACGGCACCGCGGACACAGTTCCGCAGGCTGGAGCGCACGACGCTCCGCCCGCGTCGCACGGGCCGGCGCCACCCCTTGGTGGCGACGATCATGGTCCTCCCCCTGGCGGCCCTGCTCTTCTTCCTCTTCGACGGCTGGGAGACAGTGGCCACACAGGCGTCGTCCGTGGGTGTGATGCTGGGGCGCTGAGCGGCGACCCCAGGCCCGGAAGAGCGGTCCGGGCGGGGACATCCACCCATGAAACCCCGTGGGGACGGGGGTGCGGCGGACGGCAAAAATGCCGGCGCAGCTGGGGAGCTGCGCCGGCATTGCTTTTCCCGTCTCGGAGTGCCGGTTCGTGCGTCTTCAGCCCGCCCGGCGTTTGAGGCCGAGGCCGAAGGGCCGACCGGGGGTCCGGCGGGAAGCCCCGACGGGGTCGGGGGGCGGAGCCCCCGATGGGGTCCGGGAGCGGAGCGCGCTGGGGTCCGGGGAAGCCCTGTTGGGGCCAGGGGTGCAGTCCCGCTGGGGCCAGGGGCGCCAGCCCGGCGGGCTTCAGGGGGTGCAGCCCCGATGGGGTGCAGGGGGTGCAGCCCTGGTGGGGTTCAGGGGCACAGGCCCGGTGGGATTCAGGGGGCGCAGGCCCGGCGGGGGTGCAGGGGGTGCAGCCCCGGCGGGGGTCCAGGGGGGCGGAGCCCGTTGGGGCCCGGGGGGAGCCCGTTGAGGTCCAGGGGGCGGAGCCCCCTGAGAGCGGGGTCGAAGGGGCGGCAGCCCCTGGAGGATGGGACGGGTAGGGGCGGCGGGAGCGAGAAGACCCAACCCCAGCCACGGCACCACCCCGCCCCCACCCGCCGTACGCTTCCGCCAGCAACCCACCCCGCCCCAGGGAGCCACACCCCGTGACCACCCCCCTGCTCCCCGACCTCACCACCCAACTCAAGGCCAGGGTCCACACCCCCACCTGCCCCTGCCCCACCACCACCCTCGCCGACCGCCCCGACACCACGGTCGTCCGCCACGCGAACACCGTCGCCAAGGCCCACGCCCCCAACACCCCCCACACCACCCTCACCCCCCGCCTCAAAACCGCCGCCCACCTCCCCGGCCTCTTCCTCCCTCCCCTCACCCCCACCCCCACCGCGCTGCACAACCGCCTGGTCACCTTCTGGCCCTACGGCACCCCCGTGGACCCGGACGACCCGGACGCCGCCCCCTGGGAAGCCGCCGCCACCCTCCTCGCCCATCTCCACCGCACCCCACCCCCCACCCCCGTCCCACCCATGCGCGGCCCCGCCAAGGCGGCCCACGCCATCGCCCGCCTCCTCAGCGCCACCGCCACCGCGACCGCCACCGCACCCCACCCCGCCGCTCGCCCGATCCTCCGCGCCTGGCACACCCTCCCCGCCTGGGCCCGCGCCGAGGCCCCCATGCCGGACACCACCACCCTCTGCCACGGCGACCTCCACCTCGGCCAGCTCGTCCGCCACCCCGCCCCCGACGGCCCCTGGCGCCTCATCGACGTCGACGACCTCGGCACCGGTGTCCCCGCCTGGGACCTCGCCCGCCCGGCGGCCTGGTACGCCTGCGGTCTCCTCCCCCCGGACGAGTGGACCCGCTTCCTCGACACCTACCGTGCGGAAGGCGGCACGGCCGTCCCCGCCTCGGGCGACCCCTGGCCCGCCCTGGACACCCCGGCCCGCGCCCTCACCGTCCAGACCGCCGCCCGGGCCGTCACCAAGGCGATCACGGAGGACCGCCGCCTGGACGAGATCGAGATGTCGGTGATCGACGCATGTGCCCGAATGGGTTCCGTCCCGCCGCAGTTGCCCCCCGATTCCGCGAAGTAAGGTGCAACCGAGCGCGCCAGGACGGAGTCTGTCCTGGGGAAACGCGAAGCAGGACCGACGGGCGAGGAGTTGAGCCGACCATGCAGTGTCCGAAGTGCCATGCGCCGATGCACACGTACAACCGCAACGGCGTCCAGATCGAGCAGTGCAGCGGCTGCCGGGGGATCTTTCTCGACTACGGCGAGCTGGAGGCGCTGACCCGCCTGGAGTCGCAGTGGTCCCAGCCCGCGCCGCCGCCCCCGCCCGCCCCGCAGGCCTACCCGGCCCCGCCCGCGCCCGCCTGGGGCGCCCCGCACGGCGGCCACGGAGGCGGTCACTACGGAGGCCACCACGGCGGTCACCACCGCCACAAGAGCTTCGGCCACATGCTGTTCTCCAGCTGAGAGCCGACCTGCTCTCCAGCCGACAGCCGCAGCCAGCAGCCACCAGTCGACAGCCACAGCACGAAGAAGCCCCCGGCCGCAGGGCCGGGGGCTTCGGTGTGTGGACGATACTGGGATTGAACCAGTGACCTCTTCCGTGTCAGGGAAGCGCTCTCCCGCTGAGCTAATCGTCCTCGGGACATGATCGAGAGCCGAGCCGAAGCCGAGGCCGAAGATCACGGGTACTGCGTGCGCGATACTGGGATTGAACCAGTGACCTCTTCCGTGTCAGGGAAGCGCTCTCCCGCTGAGCTAATCGCGCGGGTCGAAGCCGTGAGGCTCCAGTGGACGATACTGGGATTGAACCAGTGACCTCTTCCGTGTCAGGGAAGCGCTCTCCCGCTGAGCTAATCGTCCTTGGAGGTGGAGACGGGATTTGAACCCGTGTAGACGGCTTTGCAGGCCGTTGCCTCGCCTCTCGGCCACTCCACCAGGAGTGCGGGGGTCCGGGAAGATCCCCTTGATCCTTCGAGCGGACGACGAGGCTCGAACTCGCGACCTCAACCTTGGCAAGGTTGCGCTCTACCAACTGAGCTACGTCCGCTTGTCGTTTCGTTCCGCTCCCGCGGCCCGGCGACGTGTTGAACTCTAGCGGATTCCCGGGCCAGTACAAAAACGCGTTTGCGCAGCGTGCTGCGCTGCGCCTGCTCACGGGCGTGGCCTGGGCATCCGCGGGGACATGCCGAGGTCACCTTTCGGACACCCACCCTAGACTCGACGGCGTGCTCGACCTACCTCCCCTCGCCCGCTTCGGCACCCGCGTCGCCACCGGCCTCCTCGACGTCACCAGCGACCCCGCGGCCCTCGACTCCACCGGTTTCTGGGCCGTCGTCGCGGACTTCGAGGGCCGTCTGACCTGCGCCCGCTTCCGGGACGTACGACAGGAGCCGGTGCCCGCGCCGCTGCCGGGGCAGTGGCGGGGACCCGGGCCCGGTGACTGGACGTCCTCCCTCGACCGCGCCGCGTACACGGCCGGTGTGCGCCGGATCCGGGAGCACATCGCGGCCGGCGAGGTCTACCAGGCGAACCTCTGCCGGGTGCTGACCGCGCCCGTCGCACCGGACGCCGACGTGGAGGCGCTCACCGCGCTGCTGGCCCGCGGCAACCCGGCGCCGTACGCGGGAACGATTCGGCTGCCCGGGTACGGCGTCGAGATCGCGACCGCCTCGCCCGAACTGTTCCTGCGCCGCGACGGGCGGATCGTCGAGTCCGGGCCGATCAAGGGCACCGGGCGCACCGAGGCGGACCTGCTGGAGAAGGACTACGCCGAGAACGTGATGATCGTGGACCTGGTCCGCAACGACATCGGGCGTGTGTGCGCGACCGGCAGCGTCACCGTTCCCGACCTGTGCGCGGTGGAGAAGCACCCGGGCCTGGTCCACCTCGTCTCCACGGTCCGCGGCGAGCTGCGCGCCGGTGCCGGCTGGCCTGAACTGCTGACGGCGGCCTTCCCGCCCGGCTCCGTCACCGGCGCCCCCAAGTCCAGCGCCCTGCGGATCATCGACGCCCTGGAGACCGCCCCTCGCGGCCCGTACTGCGGAGGCATCGGCTGGGTGGACGCCGACCGGGGGAGAGGGGAGCTGGCCGTCGGGATCCGTACGTTCTGGATCGACCGGGCTTCCGACGGCACGGCCGTGCTGCGATTCGGGACCGGTGCCGGGATCACCTGGGGTTCCGATCCCGACGGGGAATGGCGGGAGACCGAGCTGAAGGCGGCCCGACTGCTGGAGGTAGCGTCGGGCAGAGACCTGGTGAGCGGAGAGGGACTGACGTGAAGATCTGGCTCGACGGCGGGCTGAGGGACATCGAGTCCGCCCGCGTGTCCGTGTTCGACCACGGGCTGACGGTGGGCGACGGCATCTTCGAGACGGTGAAGACGGTGGACGGCAGGCCGTTCGCGCTGACCCGCCATCTCGACCGGCTGACCCGCTCGGCCCGCGGCCTCGGTCTGCCCGACCCCGACCACGACGAGATCCGCCGCGCCTGCGCCGCCGTACTGGAGGCCAACCCGCTGCCCCTCGGCCGGCTGCGCATCACCTACACCGGCGGCCACGGCCCCCTCGGCTCCGACCGCGGCGAGCACGGCCCGACCCTCGTGGTCGCCCTCGGCGAGACCGCCCGCCGCCCGGATTCCACGGCCGTCATCACCGTCCCCTGGACCCGCAACGAACGCGGCGCCCTGGCCGGCCTGAAGACGACCTCGTACGCCGAGAACGTCGTCGCGCTCGCCCGCGCCCACCAACACGGCGCCTCCGAGGCCCTGTTCGCCAACACCGTTGGCCAACTCTGCGAGGGCACCGGGTCGAACGTCTTCGTCGTCCTCGACGGCGAGATCCACACCCCGCCGCTCGCCTCCGGCTGCCTCGCGGGCATCACGCGCGCGTTGACGGTCGAGTGGACCGGGGCCAGGGAGAGCGATCTGCCGCTGGACGTCCTGGAGCGGGCCGACGAGGTCTTCCTCACCTCCAGCCTGCGCGACGTCCAGGCGGTCCACCGCGTCGACGACCGCGAACTCCCGGGCACGGCGGGCCCGGTGACGGCCAAGGCCATGCGGATCTTCGACGAGCGGTCCGGCGCCGACCTGGACCCGTGAGGCCCGGGAAAACGGGCTGACGCGGGCCCGCCGGGCGGGTAGAACACCCCTGATGACCACGACCCTGCGGCCGACCGAGCCGCTTCAGCGCCACGCGGACGGCACACAGTCGCGCCGCTACCAGGTCTGTGTGAACAGTCGTCCCGTGGGCGGGATACGGCTGTCCACGGACCCCGGCTTCGGCCCGACGGTGGCCCGGCTGACCGAGCTGCGCATCGAGGAGCCGGACCGCCGACGCGGACGCGGCACGGTGGCGGTGCTGGCCGCGGAGGAGATCGCCCGGGCCTGGGGCTGCAAGCGCGTCGAGGCACCCGTCCCCGGCGAGGCGGAGGGAGCCCTGCGCCTCGCCACGGCCCTCGGGTACGTCCGCAGGAGCCGGAACATGGTCAAGCGGCTGGGGCCGACCCCGCCGGAACTGCCCACGGGGAGCTCGGCCCGGCCCATGACCGAGGCGGAGTACGGCCCCTGGAGCGAGTACCAGGCCGAGCAGTACGTCCGCAGCATGGTCGAGCGGGGAGTGTCCGCCGAGGAGGCCCGCAAGAAGGCCGTCGAGGGCCACGCCAAGTTCCTGCCCGACGGTCTGGCCAGCGAGAACACCTTGATCAGCGTGTTGGAGCACGAGGGCGTACCGGTCGGGACGCTGTGGGTGGGGCTGTGGCCGGAGATGGCGTACGTGCTCGATGTCGAGGCGGACGCCCGCCGGCGCGGCCGCGGCCACGGACGTGCGCTCATGCTGCTCGCCGAGATCCAGGCGATCGCCGCCGGGAAGTACAGCATCGGCCTGCACGTCTTCGCCGGCAACGCCCCGGCCGAGCGGCTCTATGAGTCGCTCGGCTACGAGACCACCTCCCACAACCTGCAGAAGGACCTGATCTAGGACCCGCTCTCGGCCCACTCCGGCGTTCAGGCCCCGTCGGCCAGCAGCCGGTCCGCGATCCGCTCGATCCGCTCCCGCAGTCCCGCCTGGCTCTTGCCGCCGTCCAGCCGCTCCCCGCCGATGACGTACGTCGGCGTGCCGGTCACGCCGATCGCCTTGCCCTCGGCCTGGTCGGCGTCGACGATCAGGATGTGCCGGCCGTCGATCAGCGCGGTGTCGAACTCCTCGGCGTCAAGGCCGAGTTCACCGGCGACCTCGACCAGGAAGGGTTCCCCCTTACGGTCCAGCTCCTCCAACCGGCCCAGCACCGCCTCGACGTACTCCCAGCCCCGGCCCTGCTCCAGCGCCTCCTCGGCGGCCTGTGCGGCGGCGAAGGCGTGCTTGTGCTTCTCCATCGGGAAGTGCCGCAGCCGCAGCTCCAGCCGGTCGCCGTAACGGGCGCGCAGGGCGCGCAGATCGTCCAGGGCGCTGCGGCAGTCGGGGCACTGGAGTTCGCACCAGACCTCGAGGACGGGCGTGGGCACGGGGGAGGAGTCGCTCATGCGGTCAGTCTCCCAGGTCGGGGCGTGGCCGACCCAATCGAGCCGGACGGTGCCGGTACAACGCGCCGACCCTGATGCCCACCCGGGGGTGGGCATCCGACCGGCACCTGGGGAGGAGGGGACCCGGAGATGTCCCTGATGTCCGCCCGAGGCATGGCCCGGCAGGGGCCGGGCGGTGCAGGATGGAAGGGACGAAGTGCCCCTGCCCGACCGAGCCCTGCCTGGAGGACCGGATGATCGCCGAGACAATCTGCTCCGCCGTGTCCGCGGCCGGCCTCGGCATCGCGGCGGTCACCGCGTACCGTAAGCGCTTCCTCTCGGCCGCCCGGATCGCGGCCTACTCCCTCGTGCCCATCGGCCTGGTGATGACCGGGGTCGTGCAGTGGCTCGCGGACACCGCCTTCAGCGTCACCGCCTGGGCGGGCTTCGGCGTGCTCGGCGTCGCCTGGCTGCTGTTCTCCACGACCCGGGCCGTGGAGCGGCGCCGGGGCGGCACCCGCAAGGAGCGCAAGGAGGCCAAGGCCGCCGCGCGGCGCGACGCCGTCGCCCCGACGGCCTCGGCGCCCTCCCTGGGGCCGGGGACCCAGGCGGCCACCCGGCCCGCGACCGCACCCCGCTCCGGATCCACCGACGACTTCAGCGACATCGAGGCCATCCTGAAGAAGCACGGCATATGACCCTCGCATGACGGCTGAAACGACACAGTGGATCAACGCCGTGCACGGAACCGGTCACTTCCGGAACCGGACATCACGGGATCCGGCGAACTCCTGGTCATTCCGGGCGTGTTGATCGCGCGGAAGCCGCAGTCTGCGCCATCATCGCCCGCGAGATGCTGGACACGACACAAGGCGAAACCGCGCCGCCGAAGGACAAGCCGCGCGGATGCCTCTTCGCCCTTTCCCAGCCACCGCTGATGATCTTCCTTGCGGTGATCGGGTGTCTGCTGCTCATGGCTGCGCTGCACGATCTGCTGCTGCTCTGAGCCGTACCCGTGATCCCCGGCGCCACCCGCCGGGGATCACGACGACAGCACCGCCGGGGATCGTCCGCGCCGCAGACCGCGGCCGACCGGAACCCTGACCACGGAGGGCCGGCAGGGACCGCGCGACGGGAAATCGCCGCAGCGTCCGGGCCCCTCGATCGTGCCCGTCAGCCCGCCGCCTCCTTGCGGCGCGCCCGGTAGGCGGCGACATGCAGACGGTTCCCGCAGGTGCGGCTGTCGCAGTAGCGCCGCGACCGGTTGCGGGAGAGGTCCACGAAGGCGCGCCGGCAGTCGGGGGCCTCGCAGCGCCGCAGCCGCTCCTGCTCGCCGGCCACCACGAAGAAGGCCAGCGCCATCCCGCAGTCGGCCGCGAGGTGATCGGCCAGGGAGGCGCCCGGCGCGAAGTAGTGCACGTGCCAGTCGTAGCCGTCGTGATCGGTGAGGCGGGGCGTGGTGCCCGCGGCCGCGACCAGCTCGTTGATCAGTCCCGCGGCGACCCGGGCGTCGGCGGCCGCGAACACCGACCCGAACCGCCCGCGGATCTTTTTTACCGCCGAGAGATCGAACTCCGACAGCACGCCGACATCGCTGACCTCGTGGTTCTGCACGAAGTCCTCGAGCGCCGCCACGTCGGGCAGCCCGTCCGGCGTCGTGTCGTCCTCCGGCGCGGTGTTCACCAGATCGACCACGGTGTCGAGGGCGCACCGGGTGTCGTGGGTGATCAGCACGTTTCGCTCCCTGGCCTGGGGGTCGGGCACACGCCCGCCGATGCTGGCCGATGGTAATGGTTTCCGGGAGACGGAGAGCGGCCCCGGCGCCCCGCGGTCCGGCTTCCGTGGCCGCCCCGCGCGCACGTCGGCGCCGTCCCACCGTGGGACGGCGCCGACGCGTGCCGTATGCGGTTGTCCTGGCCCGAGCCGTCTCCCCGAGTCGACGGCGCCGGGCGGCTTGGTGCGGCCTCGGCCTAGCTCTCCGCCAGGATGTGGGAGAGCTCCTGGTCGAGGTCGAAATGCCGGTGTTCCGTGCCGGGCGGCACGGCGGCGTCCGTCCGCTTCAGGAAGGACTCCAGAGCCCGCGCCGGGGCTTCCAGCAGCGCTTCGCCCTCCGGTGAGCTCAGGGCGATGCAGACGACCCCCTGACCGTGACTGCGCGACGGCCAGACTCGGACGTCGCCGGTGCCGGTGGGCCGGTGCAGACCCTCCGCGAGGAGGTCGCGGGCGAACACCCACTCGACGGTCTCCTCGGCTCCGGTGTGGAAGGTGGCGTGCACGGCGTAGGGATCGGCCGTGTCGTACCGCAGGCCTGCGGGGACAGGCAGGGAGGACTCGCTCGACACAACGAGGCGCAGGTGCAGCTCGCAGCTGACCGTGGTGTTCATAAGCGCCAGGGCCTTTCGCTCAGTGTGCGCTCGGGGATTCGCACGTCGGCGAAATCGACATGCCACCTACGGTGCCGTTGTAAACCCCTCTGAGTGTTTTGCGTGGCTTTACGTAACTCTTCCGGCCGAGACCTCCTTCGTACGGTACGGCCATTCCGGTGACTGGTTTCCGGTCAGTAAAGTAAGGTAAAGTTTGGCCGTATGAATACGGGGAGTGACCAGTCGGGCGAGGTCGCCGTGGCATCGGACGGGACACAAGCGGACGAGCCGAAGCCGGACGGCGAGCAGGGCCTCGGCTCCAGGGCGCCGGGCTTCATCAAGCGCAGCCGCGCCCTGCATCTGAGCTGGCAGGTCGGCGTCTTCGTCGTCGGCCTCGCGATCGTCGGGGCCGGCATCGTGATGCTGCCGCTGCCCGGGCCCGGCTGGGTAGTGATCTTCGCCGGCATGGCCGTCTGGGCGACCGAGTTCGTCTGGGCCCAGCTGGTGCTGCGCTGGACGAAGCGGAAGGTCACGGAGGCGGCCCAGAAGGCCCTCGACCCGAAGGTGCGGCGCCGCAACATCAGACTCACCGTGATCGGCCTCGTGATCGTCGGTGTCGTGGTCGGCGTGTACCTGTGGAAGTTCGGAATGGCCATGCCCTGGAAGATCAAGGATCAGTGAGCTGTGCCGGGGGTGCGGGTGCACCCCCTGACATGGGGTAATGTTCTTCCTGCGCCCGGGCGATTAGCTCAGTGGGAGAGCGCTTCGTTCACACCGAAGAGGTCACTGGTTCGAACCCAGTATCGCCCACCCGGAGACGGCGGCCCATCTGCTTCAGTGCAGGTGGGCCGTTGTCGTGTCCGGAGGTCAACTCCCCGATCCGCCGGACGAGTTCCGGCCGTACCGCCTTCGCGCACCACCGGCTGTGTGCCGTTCGGTCTGTCGATCGCGCCTCCCTCACCTGCGACGTTGCCGCGATCCTCCGCGCCTGCCGCCGTCCCGTCGCTCCGGGGCGTTCGGCGGCCCCCCGAGAAATTCCTGTCCGAATCATTGACGCACTCCGAGGCCCTCCGTAACTTGTGCCAGCAAGCGCTTACTTGAAACGATTCATGCACAGGTGACGATGCCGGGGAGGCCCGACTGTGGGAACCAGCAGGAATGTTGAGAGGCGTACGATCCTGAAGGCGGCCGGGGCGGGGGCGGCCGCGCTCGGACTGGGAGCGACGACGGGGTGCGGAGGAAACAGCGGCACCTCGGCCGACGGCACGGTGACGATCCGTTACTCGTGGTGGGGGGCCGACGAACGGGCCAAGAAGATCAACCAGACCATCCGGCTCTTCGAGAAGAAGTATCCGAAGATCAAGGTGAAGACGGACTTCCAGGACTATGTGTCTTTCTGGGAGAAGTTCCAGACACAGGCCTCCGGCGGAAATCCCCCGGACGTTTTCCAAAACGCCGTCACATTCCTTCGCAAGTACGACAAGAGAGGCGTGCTGCTCGACCTCAAGTCGCAGATCGACGCCGGGAATCTGCGCCTGGACAACTTCCGGGCCGGTGTCACGAAGGTGGGCGAGGTCGACGGCAAGCAGCTCGGCGTCCCCGTCGGCTCCAACACCATGGCTCTCGTCGTCGACAAGAAGGTCTTCCAGAAGGCGGGCGTGGAGCCGCACCCGGGCTGGACCTGGGACGACTACTTCACGGCCCTGAAGACCATCCACGACAAGACCAAGGTGCCGGGCGACACGGGCTACTTCAGCATCATGTACCTGTACGACCTGTACCTGCGGCAGAACGGCAAGGCCTTCTACACCAAGGACGGACTCGGCTTCGACAAGGCCGATCTGACGGAGTGGTGGCAGGACGGCTACAACCGGACCAAGGCCGGCATCATCACCGACCCGAAGATCGTCGCGCAGGACCGTCCCAAGTCCTCGCTCTCCGCCGGACACGGAGCCTCGGAATTCACCTGGGACAACTTCACCGTCCGCTACACGGCCGAGGGCGACAGCGAGTACGGCCTCGCGCCGATCCCCACCATGGACGGCAAGCACACCGGTCAGTACCTCGCCTCCCTGATGCTGAGCGCGTCCTCGCGCACCCAGCACCCCAAGGAGGTCGCCCAGTTCATCGACTTCATGGTCCACGACCCCGAGGTCGGCAAGATCATGGGCTACGACCGGGGCATCCTCGCCGCCACCGAGCAGTACGACGCCTTCAAGCCGACCGACCCGGTCAACAAGGAGATCGCGCAGTACGAGGCCGACACCGCCAAGGCGGGAGTCCTCGGCACGATCACCCCGCACCCCTCCGGCGCCGACACCATCGAGGCCTCCTTCCTGCGCATCGGCGGAGACCTCGGCCTGGGCAAGGTCAAGACCTCCGACGCGGTGAAGCAGTTCTTCGACGAGGCCCAGGCCGCCTTCCAAGCCTGACCGGAACCGATGGGGAAAGCACCGTGACGCTCGTCAAGGACTCACCGCCCGCCACCCGGCGGGCCCGCTCCGCCGCCCCCGCCGCCGACAAGCGGCGGGGCCGCCGGGAGAACCTCGCCGGCTACCTCTTCATGTCCCCGTGGATCGCGGGCTTCCTGCTCCTGACCGCGGGCCCCATGGTCGCCTCGCTCTACTTCGCCTTCACCGACTACAACCTCTTCAATACCCCCAAGTGGGTCGGCCTCGACAACTTCACCAAGATGTTCGACGACCCCCGGTGGCAGAAGTCGGTCGCGGTGACGGCCAAGTACGTCGTCGTCGGCACCCCGCTCAAGCTGCTGCTCGCCCTCGGGGTCGCCCTGCTGCTCGCCCAGAGCCGACGCGGACAGGCCTTCTACCGAGCCGCCTTCTACGCCCCCTCGCTCATCGGCGCGAGCGTCTCCGTCGCCTTCGTCTGGCGGTCGATCTTCTCCGACAACGCCATCGTTGACCGTGCGATGTCCGCCGTCGGCATCCACGCCGGCGGCTGGGTCGGCAACCCCGACTGGATCCTCTACAGCCTGGTCGCGCTCACCGTCTGGCAGTTCGGCGCGCCCATGGTCATCTTCCTGGCCGGTCTCAAGCAGGTGCCGAGAGAGCTGTACGAGGCCGCGGAACTCGACGGTGCCGGAGCCTTCCGCAAGTTCTGGAGCATCACGCTCCCGATGATTTCCCCCGTGCTGTTCTTCAACGTCCTGCTGGAGACCATCCACTCCTTCCAGATCTTCGGCTCGGCCTACGTCGTCTCCAACACCTACTGCGGCCCGGCCGACGCCACGCTCGTCTACACCTGCTACCTCTACCAACAGGGCTTCAGGAACGCCCAGATGGGCTTCGCCTCCGCGATGGCCTGGATGCTGCTGCTCGCCGTGGCGCTGGTGACCGCCGTCCTGTTCTGGTCGCAGAAGAAATGGGTGCACTACGAGGAGGACGCCCGATGAGCGCGACCACGACCAGACCGACCGCCACGAAACCCCTGCCCATGAACCGCAGGCGCACCGGCTCGCTCGCCTGGCACATCGGCGCCCTGCTGATCCTCGCGGTCATCCTCTACCCCGTGCTGTGGGTCGTCGGAGCCTCGTTCAAGCCGAGCAAGGACATCATCAACAGCCTGCAGCTGTTTCCCGGCCACCCGATCCTGGCGAACTTCAAGGGCCTCGCCGACGGCATCGCCGACATCTCCATCTGGACCTTCTTCAAGAACTCCCTGTTCTACGCGGGCGGCGCCGTCGTCGGCATCCTCATCTCCTGCTCGCTGACGGCGTACGCCTTCGCGAAGATCAGGTTCACGGGCCGGAACCTGCTGTTCTCCCTGATGATCGGCACACTCCTGCTGCCGTACCACGTCCTGCTCATCCCGCAGTACGTGATGTTCCAGAAGCTGGAGCTGATCAACACCTATGTGCCGCTGCTGCTCGGCAAGTACCTGGCCACGGAGGCGTTCTTCGTCTTCCTGATGGTCCAGTTCATGCGGAACCTGCCGAGGGAACTGGACGAGGCGGCGCGCATCGACGGCTGCGGGCACCTGCGGATCTACTGGTCGATCGTGCTGCCGCTGTGCCGGCCCGCGCTCATCACCAGCGCGATCTTCACCTTCATCAACGCCTGGAACGACTTCATGGGCCCGCTGATCTACCTCAACGAGCCCGGCAAGTACACCGTTTCCCTCGGCATGATGATGTTCCGCGACTCCGACGGCGTGGCGGCCAACTACGGCGGACTGATCGCCATGTCCCTCGTGGCGCTCCTCCCCGTCCTTCTGTTCTTCCTCGCCTTCCAGCGCTATCTGATCGACGGCATGGCGACGTCCGGACTGAAGGGGTGAGGTGGTCGTGGTGGTTCAGGTTCGGGGGAAGGCTCGTAGGGGATCCGCGGGTGTCAGTGCTATGTCACATACCACCGCGCCGCTCGCCGAGCGGTTCGCCGTGTTCGCCGAGTGTCTGCTGACCGGGGTGTGGATCGCGGTCGCGTCGGCCGGCGTGGTCACCTACCCCGCGGCCTTCGCCGCGGGAGCGCGGCATCTGCGCCGACGGACGGCTCATCAGGGCGGCGGCTGGCGGGAGTTCGCCGGCGACTTCCGTACGGCCGTGCGGCGCGGGTGGGTCGTCGGGCTCGGCGGCTGGGTCGCCGTGGCGCTGGTCTGGGTGGACGTCCAGGCCGGGCGGGCCGGGCTGCCCGGTGGGCCGCTCGTCGGGGCCGTCGGGCTGTTCGCGCTCATCGGGGCCGCCGTGGCCGGGCTGCGCGCGGCGGCGGTGTGGACGCCGGGGGAGCGGTGGCGGGTGCTGCTCCCGAGCGCCGGGCGCCGTACCGTCCTCGATCCGGCCGGGTCCTTCCTGATCGTCGGCGGCTTGGCACTCGTCGCGCTGTCCGCCTGGTTCATAGCGCCGCTGGCCATTCCCGTGCTGGGAGCCGTCGCGGCGGCCGCCGTCGCCGTGGAGGAGCGGCAACGGGGGCGATGAGGGTGCGGCCGCCGGGAATCCGGCGGCCACCGCCGTCGGACGCGAGGTCAGTGGAATGTGACATGCCACTGTACCTGCCACCTGTCATGCCCCTGATCATGCGCTCGGAAGCAACCTCCGAAAAGGAAAGGCTGAACTCTCATGTCCCCCATCCCCCGCAGATCCCTCCTCAAGGCGGCCGCCGTCGCCGGAGCCGCCGCGCAGTTCAGCTGGGCGCTAGGAGCCCGGGACGCCGAGGCCGCCCCCACCGCCGATGCCGCCGACGACGGTCCCTTGACCCTGGGCTGGCTGGAGGACGGCGGCCTGGGCGCCGCACCCGGCACCACCGTCGGCGTCCCCTGGCCCAAGGGTGCCCATCAGCCCGGCCAGGGCTTCGCGCTCACCGACGCCGACGGCAAGGCCGTACCGGTGCAGTCGTGGCCGATCGCCTACTGGCCGGACGGCTCGCTCAAGTGGACCGCCCACGCCGTCAGTTCGGGCTCGGGCAAGCTGACGCTCACCCCCGGTGACGCGGCCGTCCCCGACAAGAAGGTCACCGTCGACAAGAGCAGCGGCACGATCGACGTGTCCACCGGCGTCATCGCCGTGAAGATCGGCAAGAACGGGTCGACGATCATCAGGTCCGTCACCCGCGGATCCACCGAGATCGCCAGGAACGGGCGGCTCGTCCTCGTCCGGCAGCCCGAGATCGAGGACGAGGACCAGGGCACGGTCAGAACCGAGCGCTTCGACGGGGCGATCGGCGAGGTGACGGTGGAGCAGGACGGGCCGGTCCGCGCCGTTGTCCGCATCGACGGCAAGCACCGCAAGGGCAACCGGAGTTGGCTGCCCTTCTCCATCCGGCTGTACTTCTACGCCGGGGCCGACTCCTTCCGCATGGTGCACACCATCACCTACGACGGCACCCAGGAACCCGGCAGGGCGAGCGGCGACTTCATCCGCGGACTCGGTGTGCGCTTCAGCGTGCCGATGCGGGACGAGTCCTACGACCGCCACATCCGCATCGGCGGCGAGGGCACCGGCCTGCTGCGGGAGGCCGTGAAGGGCATCACCGGACTGCGCCGCGACCCCGGCGCCGCGGTGCAGGCGGCACAGTACGCCGGGCAGAAGCTGCCCGATCCGTCCACCTGGGACCAGCGGGTGACGACCCGGCTGCAGTACATCCCCGAGTGGGGTGACTACACCCTCTCCCAGCTGTCCGCCGACGGCTTCACACTGCGCAAGCGCACCAAGAAGGGGTACGGCTGGATCGGCGCCGGCGGCGGCAGACGGGCCTCCGGGTTCGGGTACGTGGGCGGGGTGAGCGGCGGATTCTCCTTCGGCCTGCGGGACTTCTGGGAGAAGTACCCGGCCCAGCTCGACATCCGCGACGCCCACACCGACGCGGCCGAGGTCACCCTCTGGCTCTGGTCGCCCGAGGCCCAGCCCATGGACCTGCGCTTCTACCACGACGGCATGGGCCAGGACACGTACGCCAAGCAGCTCGAAGGTCTCAACATCACCTACGAGGACTACGAACCCGAGTTCGGCACCCCCTGCGGCATCGCCCGCACCTCGGAACTGCTGTTCTGGGCCAACGACTCGACGCCCAGCGCGGAGACGCTCGCCCGACAGGTCGCCGCCGTACGGGTGCTGCCGCAGCTGGCCGCCCCGCCCAAGCAGCTGATCAAGGCCAGGGTCTTCGGACCGGGGCTGTACTCCGAGCCCGACCGCTCCACCCCGGCCAAGGCGAAGATCGAGGACCACCTGGACTTCGTCTTCACCTACTACAAGGACCAGGTGGAGCAACGCCGTTGGTACGGCTTCTGGGACTACGGCGACTTCATGCACACCTATGACACCGTGCGCCATCAGTGGCGCTACGACGTCGGTGGCTACGCCTGGGACAACTCCGAGCTGTCGCCGGACATCTGGCTGTGGTTCGCGTACATCCGCTCCGGCCGGTCCGACATCTTCCGCTTCGCCGAGGCGCTCACCCGGCACACCGGCGAGGTCGACGTCTACCACATCGGCCAGTGGGCGGGCCTCGGCACACGGCACGGTGTGCAGCACTACGCCGACAGCGCCAAGCAGCAGCGCATCGCCAACACGACGTACCGGCGCTACTACTACTTCCTCACCGCGGACGAGCGGGTCGGCGACCTCATGCACGCCAATGTCGACTCCGACGAGACGTTCCTCGTCCTCGACCCGCAGCGCAAGGTGCGGACGGATCCCTACACGCCCGACCGGCACGCACTGTCGATCGGCTTCGGCACGGACTGGAGCGGGCTGGTGTCGGCCTGGCTGACCGAGTGGGAGCGCAAGGGGCCCAAGTGGGAGAAGGCCAAGGCGCGGGTCCTGTCCACGATGGAGGGCATCGCCGCCCAGCCCAACGGCTTCGTCCAGGGCAGCGGGCTCTACGACCTCGACACCGGCGAGTTCGCCGTGGCGAGCTCGCCGGTGGTGTCCGTGTCCCACCTCTCGGCCGTATTCGGGCTCAACGAGCTGTGCGCGGAACTGATCGACCTGGTCGACATGCCGAAGTTCAACCAGGCGTACGTCGACTACTGCCGGTACTTCAACGCCACCAAGGCCGAGCAGAAGGCGCGGTACGGCTCCGATTTCGGCACGCTGCTGCTCTTCCAGGGGCACTCGCGGCTGGACGCGTACGCGGCCGTCCAGACCGGGGACGCTGCGCTGGCCAAGCGGGCGTGGGCGAAGTTCTACAACTCCGACGGGTACACGGAGGCGTCGCCCTGGAAGACGGAGCCGTTGAGCGGACCGGTGGCGTTGGTTGGGGGTAGTGAGGCCGCGTGGGTTTCGTCCAATGACACGGCTCTGTACGGGCTGGCGGCGATTGAGAATCTGGCGTTGCTGGGGGACAGGATGCCGTAGCCCCCTCGAGGGGCGCTTCAGTGCATGTTCGTCAAGACGTCCCGGACCCGGCGGACATCGCGGATCCGGCGTTCGTAGGTGGAACCCAGAGCGAGGAGCAGCGCGCCGGCCAGGGCGAAGGGGGCCCAGCGGGGGAGGGCGCCGGTCAACTGGGCCAGGTACGGGGCCAGTTCGTGCAAGGCGTCCAGGGTCAGGACCGAACCGCCCAGGAGCAGGGGGGCCTGGAGGCGGTGGCGGGCGCCCAGCAGGGTGACCGCGAGAGCCGCCGTGCCCAGGAGCAGCGGGCGCGTCCAGTGCGGGTCGTCCCAGGCCGCGGCGAGGCTCGGCAGCAGCGTGGCGGCGAGCCCGGGGCCGTACGCCGTCCAGGACGACGTGAGCCGGTCGCGCCGCCTGCGCCAGGCGCCGAGGCACAGAGCCGGGACGGTGGCCGGGATCGTGTACGCCTCGACGGTGCCGACGTCCCAGGTGGCGAGCCGTACCCAGGTGGCCAGCAGGAACAGTACGGCCGCCGCATGGCCGACCGGCCGGCGGTCGGGGCGCACGGCAACGCCGGCCGCGATCACCGCGCACAGCGCCAGTACCAGGGCGAGCATGGGTGGGTCGGTGATCGCGAGACCCACGGCGAGCAGCGCGGTCGCGGCGCCGGTCAGTTCCACGGGCAGGGTGGCCCGCCCGGTGACGCGCGCGGCGAGCAGAGCCGCGGCCACGGGGACGAGCAGGACCAGCAGCGCGGTGTACTGCGGCTGCCATCCCGCCGCCGCGCCGATCGCGCAGACCAGCGCGGCGGCGTAGCCGAGGGCGGTCGGGGCGGTGAGGGGAGCGAGGCGGGGGCGCAGGGAGGCCGCGGCGAAGAAGGCGGCCAGGAGGGAGAGGACCGTCAGAGTGGCGGGCCGGGAGGCGAGGGAGAGGAAGGCGGCCGAGAGGGAGGTGCCGACGGCGAGGACGAGGGCGAGTACGGCCGGGCGGAGGAACGCCGAGGTCGCACGCGACGGGAAGACGGCCACCGCCAGCGCTGCCGCAGCGGTCAGGGTCTGGGCCGACAGGGCTACGGCGTAAGGCAGTTGGAGGGCGGCGGGCAGTGCCATGAGCGTCGCCCAGGCGAGGACCGCGGCGGAATTCAGGGCCGCCGGCCGCCAGGACTCGGTGCGGACCAGCAGGGCCAGTACGGCGGCGACGAGCAGCGGCGCGAGCAGGAGTTGGGCGGGGTACGGCGGCCAGGGTGTGTGCACGGTGACGGCGGCTCGTGCGTCCGACGGCATGCCGGACCAGGGCCGGTCCGCCCAGCCCAGCGGGCCCAGCAGAGCGACCGCGATCAGCGGCAGCGCGCACGCGAGGGCGATCGCCTGTACGGCGGCGGACGCGTGGATCAGGCCGCGGCGTACCGGCTCGGAGAGACCCGAGCGCAGTGCGGCCAGCAGTGCCACACCGCAGACGAGGTAGCCCGGAACGGTCCACGCACCAGGCAGCGCCGCCCGGAGCAGCCCGCCGGCGCCGGCGACCAGGAAGAGTCCGCCGGCGAGGGTGCCCACGGCTGCCAGCGTCCCGGTGCCGCTCTTCGCCCGCCACCACGCCGACCCCACCGCGATCGCCGCCGCCAGAGTGAGGAGCGCCGCCGCACGGGCGGCGGCGCTCGGGCCGGCTGCGCACCAGGAGAGCAAGCCGGCCGCCAGTGCGCCCCACGCACCCGTGCCGTAGGCGCCGAGAACGGCGACGAGACGTACGGACTTCGCGGTGCCGCGGAGCGCCACAATCGTGTCGAACGCGGCCGTCAGCAGGAGGGCCGCCGTGATGACGTAAGGGTCCGTGGAGACCGCGACGGCCGCCAGGAACCACGGGAGTTGGGCCATGGTCATCGCCGCCGGGAGCGGGAGACGCAGGTCGGAGGCGGTGGGCAGGGAGCCGTACGCCGTCCACAGGGCCGCCAGCGCCGCCGTCGCGGACGCCGCGTACGCGGCACCGTCCGCGCCCGGGAACACCGTCTCGTGCAGCGCGTACGCGTCCAGCGCCGTCAGGGCCAGTCCGAGGCCGGCCATCGACTCCGCCGTCGACCGCAGTCCGCGCCGCAGCAGGGCGACCGGCGCCGCGAGTACGGCGAGGGTGAGCACGCCGAGGACCAGCGCGCGTCCCGTGATGCCCAGGTGTCCCCAGCTGACCAGGGTGAACACCATTGCCGCGATGCTCAGCAGGACGCCCCCGAGGAGGAGCAGGACGTTCTGGACCCGGGGTGCGGTGGTCTCCCGGCGGGGTCGGGCCGGCGGGGCGGCAGTGGGCGCCTGTGACCGGAGGGCCGTGAGCAGCCAGGCTCTGCGCGTCAGCAACTGCGCGCGGCGGGCGTCGAGTCGCCACAGCTCGGCGTCGAGGAGCCGCAACTCCTCGGCCGGGGGCGGAACATGCGTCATGGCACGGAGTGTGGTCCGCGTCACGTCGTAGGACATGAGCGCGGGTACTCAGGACGTACTCAGATCGACACCGGGTGCGCGGAGAAGGCGCTGGGTACGGGCACACTCCCCGCATGGACTGGACGCACTACCGCTTCCGCAGCCTCTGGGCGCTGCCCCTTCCGCCCGCCGCCGTCTACGAGGTGCTGGAGCGGGCCGAGGAATACCCCCGCTGGTGGCCCCAGGTACGGGAGGTGACCCGGCTCGACGACAGCAGCGGAGTCGTCGTGGTCCGGTCCGTGCTGCCGTACGACCTGCGGTTCACCGCGCGCGAGACGCGCCGCGACCCGGTGGCCGGCGTGCTGGAGGTCTCGATGAGCGGCGACCTCGACGGCTGGGCCCGCTGGACGGTCTCCGCGGGCCCCGGCGGCACGCTCGCCCGGTACGACCAGGACGTCGACGTGAGCAAGCCGCTGCTGAGGTGGCTGGCCGTGCCGGGGCGACCCGTCTTCCGCGCCAACCACCGGCTGATGATGCGCGCCGGGCGGCGGGGACTGCTCGCATACCTGGAAGCGGTTTGAAGGAAACCGGCGGAGACCTGTATGGTTCAGTGCGTTCCCGGGCGATTAGCTCAGTGGGAGAGCGCTTCGTTCACACCGAAGAGGTCACTGGTTCGAACCCAGTATCGCCCACCGGGAAAGGCCGGTCCGCCCAGCGCGGACCGGCTTTCTGCGTATCCGGATCTGCATATCCGGATCTGCGTATCCGGAAGGGTCAAGCCGCCGCCGGCAGTTCCGGACGCAGGGGCCATTCCGTGCTCACCACTTCGTCCGTGCCGCTGCGCGCGAACCACGCCTGCAGCCCGCGCGCCTGCGCCGCGTGCCAGCCCGTCTGCAGGGTGTGCAGCTCGGCGGGGGAGAGCCGTTCCAGCCGGGTGGCGAAACGGCGGCCCAGCGCCCGTACGAGGTCCAGCGCCGCCAGTGCGTCCGCGCCCGCGTCGTGCGCGCCCTCCAGAGAGACGCCGTAGTGCGCGCACAGGTCGGTCAGGGTGCGGCGGCCCTTGCGGTAGCGGTCCAGATGCTTGTCCAGGACCCGGGGATCGAGGACCCGCAGCGCGGCGGACTCGAACCAGCTGTCCAGCGACGAGGCGCGATGGCGGCGCAGCTCGCGGTCCAGGAGCGTGAGATCGAAGGGCGCGTTCATCACGACCAACGGGCGGGCCATCGCCGCCTGTTCGGCCAGCTCCTCCGCTATCTCGTACATCACCGGCGCCGGCCAGCGGCCGTTGCGCTGCAGGTGTTCGTCCGTCAGCCCGTGCACCGCCGACGCCGCCTCCGGCACCGGCACACCCGGGTTGACCAGCCAGCGGGTCACCCGGGGCCGGGTGCCCGGGGCGTCCTGGACGACGACGGCGGCCGACACGATCCGGTCGGTCTCGACGTCAACGCCCGTGGTCTCCGTGTCGAAGGCGGCCAGGGGCCCCTCGTACCAGCACGTCATGCCTATACAACTCCTCGTTCACCCACGGCAGCTGACGTCCCGTCTTCTGCCTGTTTGGTGATACCCGGGCTGTTTGCGCACTACGCCGGAAGGACACAACAGGAGTACGGGTCTTTGCAGTTCAGCGGCCCGCAGCGGGGATTCACTTGGCTTGGAAGGCTGTTTGGTCATGGCGATAGCGCAGCCCGAACGGGGCGGGCTGCTGCCCGAACGTACGGGCCCCCTTCGCGGCACACTCGCCACCACCGCCTGCATGGAGACACTGCAGGTGGGCTATCTGCACGCCGTCGCCGCGGCGGCCGGCTGCTCGCTGTCGCAGCCCTTTCCGGACAACGGCATCGACTGGCACGTCAGTCACGGCTCGCCCGGGCACACCGTCGACGACGAGGTGACCATCAAGGTGCAGCTGAAGTGCACCTACCAGGTCGCCCCCAACCCACCGGGCCGCTTCTTCTCCTTCACGCTCGACAACGACCATCTGCGCAAGCTCGCGCGCACGCCGGTCTCGGTGCACAAGATCCTGGTCGTGATGCTCGTCCCGCGCGCCCAGGACGACTGGCTCAGAGCCAGCCACGACCGGCTCGACCTCAGGCACTGCTGCTACTGGGTCAACCTCGCCGGGCATCCCATCACCGGCCGCACACGGACCACCGTCCGCATACCGACCTCACGCATCTTCGACGACCGAGCGCTGTGCGAGATCATGACGCGGGTCGGGACGGGAGGCAGACCGTGACGCACCGCCCCCTTCAGGAGCCAGTCCGGCCGGTGAGGCCGCACCCCGACGACATCGCCGCCGCGGCCTGGCACCGGCCCCCCGAGCCCGACCAGGTGGATCCGGCCGTGCTGAGTGCCCTGCTGCAACGGCACGGCTGGCAACGCCGTGGCGGCGCCCCAGGGCGCTACGGCCGCTGGACCCCGCCCGGTCCCGGCGGCAGCGGCACGAGCCTGCTCGTGCCCGAGAGCCGCGCCTTCCCCGACAGCGACGACCTCCTGGGCGAGGCGCTCGTCGCGCTGACCCGCTCCGGCACGCCCTCCGCACGCGAGGTGCTCGTCGGCCTCGCCGTGCCCAGCGACGAGATCCGCTGGTGGCGGGACGTGCCCACCGGCCCCGCCGACTCCGCGCCCTGGGCGGTCGAGGAGCAGCTGCGCTCCGCCGCCCGCCAGATGCTGCTCGCCGCCGCACTCGCCACGCGCGCGCGTGCGGGCTACTACGGCGTACGGCACCGCCGTGCCGCCGCCGCACAGCTGGAGAGCGTCCTCGTCGGTCCCGCGGCCGGCGACGGGCGGCTGACCGCCTTCGTCCCCGTCGGCACCGGGCGACCGCTCGCCGTACGGCTCCACCATTCCCTGTACGCCGCCCGCGAGGCCATCGACTACCAACGGGCCACCGGCGGCATGGACGCCTTCGACGGGGCCGTGGAGGCGGGCGTCAGCCGCGAGCTCACCGAGGCGCTGATCACCCTCGTACGCGGCACCGAGGGCGCCCGGGTCGCCGTCGAGTGGGCGCCCGCCGCCGGGGTGCCGGAGGACTGCGTGGCGGGCGTCGAGCCCGTCGAGTTCTCGCCGGGAGACCTGCCCGTGCTGCGCGAGGCCGGCGCCCGCTTCCTGCGCGAGGAGCCGTCCGTGCCCGTCCGGATCACCGGCACGGTGGTGCGGATGCGCAGGTCGGGGCCGCGCGGCGAGGGCAGCGTACGGCTGCGGGTGATCGCCGGGGCCGAGATACCGCACGTCCGGATCACCCTGGACGAGGAGGACTACCGCATCGCCGGCCACGCCCACCTCGTGGGACTGCCGGTCCGGGTGCACGGCAGGCTGGAGAGCCGGGGCGGCTTCCGGCGGCTGACCGGCGCCGGCGGGGTCGTACCGGTGCAGGTGGACGACGCGGAGCGGGACCGGCTGATGAAGTCGATGCACGAGCACGCAGAAAGGGGGGACTTCTTCGAGGAGGCGTGCAGCGGCGACGACTGCGACTGAGCGCTGCTGTCGGTGACCGTTTCGCGGTCGGCGGGTCGGGGTCGGTACGATCCCCTATTGCGCGCGCTCCTGGTATGGCGCCGCACCCACCTTCAGTCAGGAGAGACCGGTGTCAGACGTCCGTGTGATCATCCAACGCGATTCCGAGCGGGAAGAGCGCGTGGTGACGACGGGCACTACGGCCGCCGAGCTCTTCGCCGGCGAGCGCTCGATCATCGCCGCGCGCGTGGGTGGCGAACTCAAGGACCTCGCCTACGAGCCGCGCGACGGCGAGACCGTCGAGGGCGTCGAGATCTCCTCCGAGGACGGCCTGAACATCCTGCGCCACTCCACCGCGCACGTGATGGCGCAGGCCGTGCAGGAGATCTTCCCCGAGGCCAAACTGGGCATCGGCCCGCCGGTCAAGGACGGCTTCTACTACGACTTCGACGTGGAGAAGCCGTTCACGCCCGAGGATCTCAAGGCCATCGAGAAGAAGATGCAGGAGATCCAGAAGCGGGGGCAGAAGTTCTCCCGGCGTGTGGTGACCGACGAGGCGGCCCGTGAGGAGCTGGCGTCGGAGCCGTACAAGCTGGAGCTGATCGGCCTCAAGGGCTCGGCGTCGCACGACGACGGCGCGGACGTCGAGGTCGGCGCCGGCGAGCTGACGATCTACGACAACCTGGACGCCAAGACCGGTGAGCTGTGCTGGAAGGACCTCTGCCGAGGCCCCCACCTGCCCTCCACCCGGCTGATCCCGGCGTTCAAGCTGATGCGCAACGCGGCCGCCTACTGGCGCGGCAGCGAGAAGAACCCCATGCTCCAGCGCATCTACGGCACCGCCTGGCCGTCCAAGGACGAGCTGAAGGCGTACCTCGACTTCCTCGCCGAGGCCGAGAAGCGCGACCACCGCAAGCTGGGCTCCGAGCTCGACCTGTTCTCCATCCCGGAGCAGATCGGCTCCGGCCTGGCGGTCTTCCACCCCAAGGGCGGCATCGTCCGCCGGGTGATGGAGGACTACTCGCGCCGCCGGCACGAGGAGGAGGGCTACGAGTTCGTCTACACCCCGCACGCGACGAAGGGGAAGCTCTTCGAGACGTCCGGGCACCTGGACTGGTACGCCGACGGCATGTACCCGCCCATGCAGCTCGACGAGGGCGTGGACTACTACCTCAAGCCCATGAACTGCCCGATGCACAACCTGATCTTCGACGCGCGCGGCCGCTCCTACCGCGAACTGCCGCTGCGTCTCTTCGAGTTCGGGACCGTGTACCGGTACGAGAAGTCGGGCGTCGTGCACGGCCTCACCCGTGCCCGCGGCTTCACGCAGGACGACGCGCACATCTACTGCACCCGTGAGCAGATGTCGGAGGAGCTCGACAAGACGCTCACCTTCGTCCTCGGCCTGCTGCGCGACTACGGCCTGACCGACTTCTACCTCGAGCTGTCGACGAAGGACCCGGAGAAGTTCGTAGGCTCCGACGAGGTCTGGGAGGAGGCCACCGAGACGCTGCGCCAGGTCGCCGAGAAGCAGGGCCTGCCCCTGGTCCCGGACCCGGGCGGCGCCGCCTTCTACGGCCCGAAGATCTCCGTGCAGACCAAGGACGCCATCGGCCGCACCTGGCAGATGTCGACGATCCAGCTCGACTTCAACCTGCCCGAGCGCTTCGACCTGGAGTACACCGGCCCCGACGGCTCCAAGCAGCGCCCGGTCATGATCCACCGCGCGCTCTTCGGCTCCATCGAGCGGTTCTTCGCGGTGCTCCTGGAGCACTACGCGGGCGCCTTCCCGGCGTGGCTGGCCCCGGTCCAGGCGATCGGCATCCCGATCGGTGACGCGCACGTCGAGTACCTGGAGAAGTTCGCCGCCGAGGCCAAGAAGAAGGGTCTGCGGGTCGAGGTGGACTCCTCCTCCGACCGTATGCAGAAGAAGATCCGCAACGCCCAGAAGCAGAAGGTGCCCTTCATGGTCATCGCGGGCGACGAGGACATGGCGGGCGGCTCGGTGTCCTTCCGCTACCGCGACGGCTCGCAGGAGAACGGCATCCCGTTCGACGAGGCCATCGCGAAGATCGTGAAGGTCGTGGAGGAGCGGGCGCAGGTCTGATCCGGTCGTGACGCGGGGCCCTCGGGAGTCAGCTTCCCGGGGGCCTCTCGTCGTCCTCCCGGGCGAAGACCTGCAGCAGCCAGGAGGCGAAGGTGCCGGTCACCGCGCCCAGCAGGGCCAGGCCGATCGCCATCATCCCGACCGCGATCACGCGGCCCAGCGGCGTCACCGGGACGATGTCGCCGTAGCCCACGGTCGACAGCGTCTCGCAGGTCCACCAGACGGCGTCCCCGAACGACTTCATGGACGCGCCCGGCGCCCCGCGTTCCTGCTGGTACACGGCGAGGGCGCCGGCGAATCCGAGCAGGACCGTCGCGATCCCGGAGTACGAGATCACGCGCGCGTGCAGCGCGAGCCGCGGCTTGCCGTGCCGTCGCTGCACGGCCTCGTAGACCTTCACGACCCGAAGCGGGCGCAGCAGGGGCAGGAGCACCACCACCGCGTCCAGCGGGTGCTTGCGTACGAAGCTCAGCCCCTGCCCGCTCAGCCGCCAGACCACCGCGTAGTTGACGACGAACAACACCCACGAGGCCAGCAGCAGCGCGAGGGCGAAATCCTGCAGGGCGTCCTTCAGACCGGGCGCCAGGACGCGGACCGCGTACGAGGCGAGGAAAGCCAGTGACGCGAACGCGAGCGGCAGCTCGGTGGCTTGCTCCCAACGGGCCTTACGAGTGTCATCGTCCACGCTCCCAGCTTGACCCGGCGGGCTTTTCCCGGAACCCCGCCGACACGCCGCGAACGGGCGACGCCATATGCTGCACTGCATGACGAGTGAGCCGGAGCAGCAGTTGGGAGTGGGGACGCAGGACGCCTTCCAGCGTCTGTGGACGCCCCACCGGATGGCCTACATCCAGGGCGAGAACAAGCCGACCGGCCCGGGCGCCGACGACGGCTGCCCCTTCTGCTCAATCCCGGCCAAGTCGGACGAGGACGGCCTGGTCGTCCGCCGTGGCGAGCAGGTCTACGCCGTGCTCAACCTCTACCCCTACAACGGCGGCCATCTCATGGTCGTCCCCTACCGTCACGTCGCCGACTACACGGACCTCACGGACGCGGAGACGATCGAGCTGGCCGCCCTCACCAAGCAGGCGATGACGGCCCTGCGCACGGCCTCCGGCGCCCACGGCTTCAACATCGGCATGAACCAGGGCACGGTCGCCGGCGCCGGCATCGCGGCCCACCTCCACCAGCACATCGTCCCCCGCTGGGGCGGCGACACGAACTTCATGCCGGTGGTGGGCCACACGCGGGTGCTGCCGCAGCTGCTGGCGGACACGCGGAAGATGCTGGCGGAGGCCTGGCCCTCCTAGGCCACTCCTAGGCCGCGAATCGAGGTCTACGCGTCATAGACGTCGTCCTTCTTCGGCGTCGGGTCCTGGACCGCCCCGCTGAGCACGGAGGACCGCCCGTCGAACTTCTCAGTGTCCACGTTGTGGCCCTTGAGGAACTCGATGGTCGCCTCGTGCACGACCCGCATCACGGGCGTGGCGGTCCGCAGCACGTCGTCGGTCATGAAGCGGTTCCCCCAGGGCTGCGCGGCCCACGCGTGACGCAGTCCGAAGGGCTCCGGCAGCACGAGGGAGCCGCCGAGCCAGTTGAGCAGCGGCGGATACCAGGTCAGCGGCGCCCGGGCGGTGAGCCGGACCACCTCGTCGCTGTCGACCAGCGGAAGCGTCACCTTCCGCGTCTCCCAGAACTTGACCTGCTTGGCGACCTCCTTCTCCTTGGCCGCCGGCTTGGTCGTGAACAGCCCGTGCACCGGCCCCAGCGCATGCCCCGTCAGTTCGATGCGCAGTGTCTTGTGCAGCACGGTCACCGTGATCATCATCGTGATCACCAGGTTGCCGTCCCAGAGCGTCCACTGGACCCCCAGGTAGTGCCGGTCACCCTGGTCGTACTGCTGGGAGTTGCAGATCTTGCGTATCTCCTCCAGGTTCACCTGGTGCGCCGTGGTGCCGCTGGGGCGGGAGAGTTCCTTCGCGCCCGTGCCGATGTGCGAGACGATCCAGTGGGCGACCTTCGGCTTGGGGAAGCCGCCCGTGGTCAGCGGGCCCGAGTCGAGCCGCTCGAGGGCGCGCTGGATGGCGGTCACCACGTCGAAGCTCTGGAACCGGTTGATCTCCGGCTCGGGCACCAGGTGCTTGGACAGGTCCGCGCTGAGCGAGCCGACCTTCGGCGCCTGCTCCACGGGGTTGGGCACCAGGTCCTCGGCGAGGTGCCAGTGGCCCCAGCGGGTGCCCATGCCGAGGATGCCCTTGGGGCCGGCGTAGAAGACCACGTTGGACCGCTGCTCGTCCCGCAGCTCGCCGAAGGCCTGCCGCAGTCGCTCGGCGCGGGTGTCGCCGGGGCTGCTGGGCACCGACTCGGGGACCTTGGCGCCGACCGTGCTGCCGGACAGCAGGCTGTCCCAGTGGGCGCGCAGTTCCTTGGCCGTGCGCTCGCAGATCTGCTTGGCCAGGAACCAGCCGACGACCGGGGCGATGATCGCCAGCCGGGCGTACCAGGCCCAGAAGCCGGTGAACGGCATACGGATCAGGAAGAGCACGGCGAGCGCGCCCACGGCCACCAGCAGGGTCGTGGCCATCGCGCCGGCCCGCTTGTCCTCGCGCCGGGCGATCATGGTTCGTATCTGGAAGACCAGCAGCCAGATCAGCAGGCCCGGCAGGAAGAGGACACCGCACAGCAGGGCCACCCCGGTCAGCTGCCGGTCGCGCTGCCTGCGGACGTTGTTCGCCGCCATGCAGTGCTCGACGACGGTCTGCGGCTCGATACCGAAGGACTGGACGACCGGCTTGCGGCCGGCCCCCAGCATGCGGGACACCACGGCCTGGGAGAACGCCTCGCCGAGGTTCGGCCGGAAGATCGTCGCCCACCTGCGGGGGAGCTTGACGGTCGACTCGTGCCACTCGTTGTTCGTGTCGAGGATCTTGACGACCTCGTCGTCCCGGTACGCCGCCGAGGCCAGCGCGAAGGTCGCCTTCTGGTCCGAGCCCGTGCGCGGTACCTGCGGCCCGAACATGTCTCCCCAGCCGCCCACATCGCTCATTCCCGCCCCCCATCGCCGCTCGACGTCGCTTCTGCGGCTCTTCCCGACTTCCTTGCCCCGCACACCTGTTGATCAGGTCATCACGGTGATCGCCTGATCCCGCGACCACTTGATCAGCTTGTCACCAGCGTATCCGCAGGCACCGACATTCGTCGGCGGACGGCCGAAGCCGTCCGCCGACACCGGAGGGGAGCGTTCCGCGAAAGCCGGTTGTGCGCTGCCGCAAGCCGTCCGTGTGCCGTCGTACGCCACTTGCGCGCCGCCGTACGGGACTTGGGCTCGGCCCGCGTCAACTACGACGCGTCGCGGGTCTCTTCACGAATCCTTTCCGCGATCTGTGGGGGCATCGGTTCGTGCCGTGCGTAGGAGCGGTTGAAGCGCGCGGTGCCGTGCGAGAGGGAGCGCAGGTCGACGGCGTACCGCCCGATCTCGATCTCGGGCACCTCGGCCCGGACGAGTGTGCGTCCGCCGCTGGTCTGCTCCGTGCCCAGCACCCGGCCCCGCCGTCCGGACAGGTCGCTCATGACGGCGCCCACGTAGTCGTCGCCGACCAGGACCGTCACCTCCGCGACCGGCTCCAGAAGGTGGATCTTCGCGTCGGCCGCCGCCTCCCGCAGAGCGAGCGCGCCGGCCGTCTGGAAGGCCGCGTCCGAGGAGTCCACGGAGTGCGCCTTGCCGTCGAGCAGCGTCACCCGGACGTCGATCAGCGGATATCCCGCCGCGACTCCCTTGGTGGCCTGGGCCCGCACCCCCTTCTCGACCGACGGGATGAACTGCCGCGGCACCGCCCCGCCGACCACCTTGTCCACGAACTCGACGCCCGAGCCGTTCGGCAGCGGCTCCACCTCGATCTCGCAGATGGCGTACTGCCCGTGACCACCGGACTGCTTCACATGCCGCCCGCGTCCCGCCGACTTGCCGGCGAAGGTCTCCCGCAGGGACACCCGGTGCGGTACGACGTCGACCTGGACGCCGTAGCGGCTGCGCAGCCGCTCCAGGGCCACGTCCGCGTGCGCCTCGCCCAGGCACCACAGCACCACCTGGTGGGTGTCCTGGTTCTGTTCGAGCCGCATCGTCGGGTCCTCGGCGACCAGCCGGGCCAGGCCCTGCGAGAGCTTGTCCTCGTCCGCCTTGCTGTGCGCCTGGATGGCGAGAGGCAGCAGCGGATCGGGCATCTCCCACGGCTCCATCAGCAGCGGGTCGTCCTTGGCCGAGAGCGTGTCCCCGGTCTCCGCGCGGCTCAGTTTCGCCACGCACACCAGGTCCCCGGCGATGGCGTGGGTCACCGGCCGCTGCTGCTTGCCGAAGGGCGTGGACAGCGCGCCGACGCGTTCGTCGACGTCGTGGTCCTCGTGCCCGCGGTCGGCCAGCCCGTGCCCGGAGACGTGCACCGTCTCGTCGGGGCGCAGGGTGCCGGAGAAGACACGGACCAGGGAGACCCGGCCGACATAGGGGTCGGACGCGGTCTTGACGACCTCGGCGACCAGCGGCCCCTGCGTGTCGCAGGCCTTGATCTCCCGCGGCTTGCCGTCGATGGTGGTCACCCCCGGCGTGGGGTGCTCGAACGGCGTCGGGAAGCCGCCCGTGATCAGCTCCAGCAGCTCGACCGTGCCGAGCCCCTGCCTGGCGCCCTCGGCCGCGGGGGCGGCGGCCAGGACGGGGAAGAAGACCCCGCGCGCGACGGCCCGCTCCAGGTCCTCGACGAGCGTCTTGAAGTCGATGTGCTCGCCGCCCAGATAGCGGTCCATGAGGGTCTCGTCCTCGCTCTCCGAGATGATCCCCTCGATCAGCCGGTTGCGTGCCTCCTCGATCTCCGGCAGCTGGTCCTCGCCCGGTTCCGACTCCTTGCGCTCGCCGGTGGAGTAGTCGAACAGCTTCTGCGACAGCAGTCCGACCAGCCCCGTCACGGGCGCGTGCCCGTCGGGCCCCTGCGGGCCGTGCAGCGGGGTGTACAGCGGCAGCACGGCGTCGGGGTCGTCCCCGCCGAAGGCCTCCGCGCAGACCCGCGTCATCTCCTCGAAGTCCGCCCGGGCCGCCTCCAGGTGCGTGACCACGATCGCCCGGGGCATCCCGACGGCCGCGCACTCCTCCCACACCATGCGCGTGGAGCCGTCCACGCCGTCGGAGGCGGAGACCACGAAAAGGGCCGCGTCCGCAGCGCGCAGACCGGCCCTGAGTTCACCGACGAAGTCGGCGTATCCGGGGGTGTCGAGAAGATTGACCTTGATGCCGTCCCATTCGACCGGCACCAGGGAGAGCTGCACCGAACGGTTCTGCCGGTGCTCGATCTCGTCGTAGTCCGAGACGGTGCCGCCGTCCTCCACACGGCCCGCCCGGTTCACCGCCCCCGCGGTCAGCGCGAGGGCTTCCACCAATGTCGTCTTGCCCGATCCGGAGTGGCCGACCAGCACCACATTCCGTACGGACGCGGGATGGTCGGCCGCCGTAGCCCTGCCGGCGGCCCCGGGGTGTGCGTTCGCCTTGTCGCCCATGGCCTTGCCTCCCGTGCACGGTGAGGTCACTGTGGGCGCGGGCGTGCCGGGCCGCGTGCGGTGGCGGCTCCGATGACGCCCGCGGTCCTTCGAGCTTTCCACTCCCGTCACGGTGCGTCCATACGAACGACGCGATCGCGCCGTGACCCGTATGCCCTCGGCCCATGACACAAGGGGGACCGGGTGCCCGGCCGTCGCACACACGCGCGCGTGGCTACGATGGGCGCGCCGGTGGCCAGCAGGGGCCGAGCCGGCCACACCGACCCTCGGGAAGGCCATGCTGAACAAGTACGCGCGTGCATTCTTCACGCGTGTCCTCACACCGTTCGCCGCGTTTCTCATCCGGCGGGGCGTCAGCCCCGACGCCGTCACGCTCCTCGGCACCGCCGGCGTGGTCGCGGGTGCGCTGGTCTTCTACCCCATGGGCGAGTTCTTCTGGGGCACGGTCGTGATCACGCTCTTCGTGTTCTCCGACCTCGTCGACGGCAACATGGCCCGCCAGCTGGGCCGTTCCAGCCGCTGGGGCGCGTTCCTGGACTCCACCCTGGACCGCGTCGCCGACGGCGCGATCTTCGGCGGTTTCGCCCTGTGGTACGCGGGCAGCGGCGACGACAACGTGCTGTGCGCGGTCTCCATCTTCTGCCTGGCCAGCGGCCAGGTGGTGTCGTACACCAAGGCGCGCGGCGAGTCGATCGGGCTGCCGGTCGCCGTCAACGGGCTCGTCGAGCGCGCCGAGCGCCTGGTGATCTCGCTGGTCGCGGCCGGTTTGGCGGGCCTGCACAAGTTCGGCGTGCCCGGCATCCAGTACCTGCTGCCCGTGGCCCTGTGGATCGTCGCCGTCGGCAGCCTGGTCACCCTGGTCCAGCGGGTGGTCACCGTCCGCCGTGAGTCGGCGGAGGCCGAGGCTGAGGCCGCCACGGCGGAGCAGGAGAGCGGGGCGGCCAAGTGAGTGCCCGGGACCGCCTGACGGACGGCCTCTACGGGCTCGGCTGGAGCACTGTCAAGAACCTTCCCGAGCCGGTCGCCGTACGCCTGGGCCGCACGATCGCGGACCTCGCCTGGAAACGGCGCGGCAAGGGCGTGCTGCGGCTGGAGAGCAACTACGCGCGCGTGGTGCCCGACGCCAGCCCCGAGCGCCTCGCCGAGCTCTCCCGCGCGGGCATGCGCTCGTACCTGCGCTACTGGATGGAGTCCTTCCGGCTGCCCGCGTGGAGCAAGGAGCGCATCAAGGGCGGCTTCGACCCCAAGGACCTGCACCATCTGACCGACGGTCTCGCCGCCGGCCGGGGCGTCATCCTCGCGCTGCCCCACATGGCCAACTGGGACCTCGCCGGCGCCTGGGTCACCACCAAGCTGCGGACGCCGTTCACCACGGTCGCCGAGCGCCTCAAGCCCGAGACGCTGTACGACCGCTTCGTCGCCTACCGCGAGGGCCTCGGCATGGAGGTCCTCCCGCACAGCGGCGGCACCGCCTTCGGCACCCTGGCCCGGCGGCTTCGCGACGGCGGCCTGGTCTGCCTGGTCGCCGAGCGCGACCTGTCCTCCTCCGGTGTCGAGGTCCAGTTCTTCGGCGAGGCCACCCGGATCCCGGCCGGACCCGCGCTGCTCGCCCAGCAGACCGGCGCGCTGCTCCTGCCGGTCACGCTCTGGTACGACGACTCGCCCGTGATGCAGGGCCGCGTCCATCCCCCGATCGGGGTCCCCGAGTCAGGCAGCCGGGCCGAAAAGACGTCTGTCATGGCACAGGCGCTGGCCGACGCCTTCGCCACGGGGATCGCCGACCATCCGGAGGACTGGCACATGCTGCAGCGCTTGTGGCTCAAGGACCTCGACCCCACGAAGAATCCCGCGAAGAATTCTGAGAGGAATTCTGTGAGGGAAACTCCGGCTCCCGAGAAGGGCACGTCGTGAGGATCGGCATCGTCTGCCCGTACTCCTGGGACGTACCGGGTGGTGTCCAGTTCCACATCCGCGACCTCGCCGAGTACTTCATCCGCCTGGGCCACGAGGTCTCCGTCCTGGCCCCGGCCGACGACGACACACCCCTGCCGCCGTACGTCGTCTCGGCCGGCCGCGCGGTCCCGGTGCCGTACAACGGCTCGGTCGCCCGGCTGAACTTCGGCTTCCTCAGCGCCGCGCGGGTGCGGCGCTGGCTGCACGACGGCGCGTTCGACGTGGTCCACATCCACGAGCCGACCTCACCCTCGCTCGGGCTGCTGACCTGCTGGGCGGCGCAGGGGCCGATGGTCGCCACCTTCCACACCTCCAACCCGCGCTCCAAGGCGATGATCGCCGCGTACGCGATCCTCCAGGCGGCCCTGGAGAAGATCAGCGCGCGGATCGCCGTCAGCGAGTACGCCCGCCGCACGCTCGTCGAGCACCTCGGCGGCGACGCCGTGGTCATCCCCAACGGCGTCGACGTCGACTTCTTCGCCAGGGCCGAACCCCGGCCCGAGTGGCAGGGCGACACGATCGGTTTCATCGGGCGCATCGACGAGCCGCGCAAGGGCCTGCCGGTGCTGATGAAGGCCCTCCCGGGCATCCTCGCGGCCCGCCCGCAGACGCGGCTGCTGGTCGCCGGGCGCGGGGACGAGGAGGAGGCGCTGGAGCTGCTGCCCGCCGAGTTCCGCTCGCAGGTGGAGTTCCTCGGGATGATCAGCGACGAGGACAAGGCGCGTTTCCTGCGCAGCATCGACCTGTACGTCGCCCCCAACACCGGCGGCGAGAGCTTCGGGATCATCCTGGTCGAGGCGATGTCGGCGGGCGCCCCCGTCCTCGCCGCGGATCTGGACGCCTTCGCCCAGGTGCTCGACCAGGGCGCGGCGGGCGAACTCTTCACCAACGGGGACCCCGAGGCCCTGGCGCGGGCGGCGGTACGGCTCCTCAGGGCCCCGGACCGCCTCGCCGAACTGCGCGCACGCGGCAGCGCCCACGTACGCCGCTTCGACTGGTCGACGGTCGGCGCGGACATCCTCTCGGTCTACGAGACGGTGACAGCGGGCGCGGCGGCCGTGGCGGCGGCAGAGGACGACCGGGGCCCGGGACTGCGGGCACGGTTCGGGTTGGCACGGGACTAGGGCCTGTTGCGAGAGTCCCGCCGTCTGCCCGGAGGGCGGGCCCTGCGGCGTCATGGGGGTCCCCCCGCGCGAGGTGGTTCGAGCGTGGGGGAGCGTGCTCTCGGCGTGGCGGGTGCAGGCCCTCGTACTGGACGTACTTGGGTTTGTGCCCGGTGCGGCGAGTGGGGGTGCCCCCTCTGGGGGAGCGTGCCGGGCGTCGTGGGGCAGGCGGGACTTTCGCAACAGGCCCTAGGCCTGGCCTAGGGGGGTGTCGGGCGTTTCTCACGGGGGTCGGCGTTGTCGTGAGGTGGCCGTCGGGCGCGGGTGCGGTCGGCGGTAACGTGTGCGGCCGTGACCGTAACCCTGATCTGGCTTCTTGCCGTCCTGTTCGCGATCGGGCTGTACCTGAGCTGGACGGCCGGCCGTCTGGACCGGCTGCACTCCCGGATCGACGCCGCCCGGGCCGCCCTCGACGCGCAACTGCTGCGCAGGGCGTCCGTGGCCCAGGAGCTGGCCACGTCCGGCGTGCTGGACCCCGCCGCGTCGATCGTCCTGTACGAGGCCGCGCACGCGGCCCGGCAGGCCGAGGAGGAGCAGCGGGAGGTCGCCGAGAGCGAGCTCAGCCAGGCGCTGCGGGCGGTTTTCGGAGAGCCGGCCCAGGTCGACGCGGTCCGCGAGGCCCCCGGCGGCGACGCGGCCACTCACGAACTCACCGAGGCCGTCCGCCGGGTCCCGATGGCCCGGCGCTTCCACAACGACGCGGTCGGCGCGGCCCGCAGACTGCGCGAGCACCGCAAGGTCCGCTGGTTCCGGCTGGCCGGTCACGCCCCCTTCCCGATGGCCTTCGAGATGGACGACGAACCGCCGCCGGCCCTCGCCGACCGGGCGGCATAGCCGCTTCCCGCACAAAAGGATCCACCGGCTTCCCATTGGCCCTTGCTGTGGACTGGCCCAATCACGTTTCCTCGGTGGTTGCAGCAACCCTCTTTCACTTCAGTGAGGTCATCCGTGTCCAGCTCGCTCTCCGAAAACCAGGCCCCCGAGACCGGCACCGCGCGCGTGAAGCGCGGCATGGCCGAGCAGCTCAAGGGCGGCGTGATCATGGACGTCGTCACCCCGGAGCAGGCGAAGATCGCCGAGGACGCGGGCGCCGTCGCCGTCATGGCCCTGGAGCGGGTCCCGGCCGACATCCGCAAGGACGGCGGCGTGGCCCGTATGTCCGACCCGGACATGATCGAGGGCATCATCGAGGCCGTCTCCATCCCGGTCATGGCCAAGTCCCGCATCGGCCACTTCGTCGAGGCCCAGGTCCTGCAGTCCCTCGGCGTCGACTACATCGACGAGTCCGAGGTCCTCACCCCGGCCGACGAGGTCAACCACTCCGACAAGTGGGCCTTCACGACCCCCTTCGTCTGCGGTGCCACCAACCTGGGCGAGGCCCTGCGCCGTATCGCCGAGGGCGCGGCCATGATCCGCTCCAAGGGCGAGGCCGGCACCGGCAACGTCGTCGAGGCCGTCCGTCACCTGCGCCAGATCAAGGGCGAGATCGCCAAGCTGCGCGGCTGCGACAACAACGAGCTGTACGCCGCCGCCAAGGAGCTGCGTGCCCCCTACGAGCTGGTCAAGGAGGTCGCCGAGCTCGGCAAGCTCCCGGTGGTGCTGTTCTCCGCCGGTGGCGTGGCCACCCCCGCCGACGCCGCGCTGATGCGCCAGCTCGGTGCCGAGGGCGTCTTCGTCGGCTCCGGCATCTTCAAGTCCGGCGACCCGGCCAAGCGTGCCGCCGCCATCGTCAAGGCCACCACGTTCTACGACGACCCGAAGATCATCGCGGACGCGTCCCGCAACCTCGGCGAGGCCATGGTCGGCATCAACTGCGACACCCTCCCCGAGACCGAGCGCTACGCCAACCGCGGCTGGTAAGCACCCCCATGAGCACTGAAGCCCCTGTCATAGGCGTCCTGGCCCTCCAGGGCGACGTACGGGAGCACCTCGTCGCCCTGGCCGCGGCCGACGCCGTGGCCAGGCCGGTCAGGCGCCCCGAGGAACTCGCCGAGGTGGACGGCCTCGTCATCCCCGGCGGCGAGTCCACCACCATCTCCAAGCTGGCCGTCCTCTTCGGCGTGATGGAGCCCCTCCGCGCGCGCGTGCGGACCGGAATGCCCGTCTACGGCACGTGTGCGGGCATGATCATGCTCGCCGACAAGATCCTCGACCCGCGCTCGGGCCAGGAGACCGTCGGCGGCATCGACATGATCGTGCGCCGCAACGCCTTCGGCCGCCAGAACGAGTCCTTCGAGGCGGCGGTCGACGTCCGGGGCGTCGAGGGCGATCCTGTAGAGGGCGTGTTCATCCGCGCCCCCTGGGTGGAGTCCGTCGGCGCCGAGACCGAGGTGCTCGCCGAGCACGACGGCCACATCGTCGCAGTCCGCCAGGGCAACGCGCTCGCCACGTCGTTCCACCCGGAACTGACCGGCGACCACCGGGTGCACCGCCTGTTCGTCGACATGGTGCACGCGAACCGGGCGACGGAGTCCTAGTAGGATTCCTGGCGTTCGTTGCAGAGATGGGTTACGCGAAGGAGACAGGCAGATGTCCGGCCACTCTAAATGGGCCACGACGAAGCACAAGAAGGCCGTGATCGATGCCAAGCGCGGCAAGCTCTTCGCGAAGCTGATCAAGAACATCGAGGTCGCGGCGCGGATGGGCGGTGTCGATCTCGAGGGCAACCCGACGTTGTACGACGCCGTCCAGAAGGCCAAGAAGCAGTCGGTCCCGAACAAGAACATCGACTCGGCGATCAAGCGCGGCGGCGGCCTCGAGGCCGGTGGCGCCGACTACGAGACGATCATGTACGAGGGTTACGGCCCGAACGGCGTCGCGGTGCTCATCGAGTGCCTCACCGACAACCGCAACCGCGCCGCCTCCGACGTCCGCGTCGCCATGACCCGCAACGGCGGCTCCATGGCCGACCCGGGCTCGGTGTCGTACCTGTTCAACCGCAAGGGCGTCGTGATCGTCCCCAAGGGCGAGCTGACCGAGGACGACGTCCTCGCCGCCGTCCTGGACGCGGGTGCCGAGGAGGTCAACGACCTGGGCGAGTCCTTCGAGGTGCTCAGCGAGGCCACCGACCTGGTCGCGGTCCGCACCGCCCTCCAGGACGCCGGGATCGACTACGACTCCGCCGAGGCCAACTTCGTCCCGACCATGCAGGTCGAGCTGGACGAGGAGGGCGCCAAGAAGATCTTCAAGCTGATCGACGCGCTCGAGGACAGCGACGACGTGCAGAACGTCTTCGCCAACTTCGACGTCAGCGACGAGGTCATGGAGAAGGTCGACGCGTAACGCTGCCGCGAGCTGAGCGGACGCAACGGCTCAACGGGCCGACGGGACACGCCCCGTCGGCCCGTCGCCATGTCGGCCGTTGTCGGTGGCACCCGATAGCCTGCACAAACAGGCGATCGAAAGGGATCGAGGGGAGGGCGCGGTGCGCGTACTGGGGGTGGACCCCGGGCTGACCCGGTGCGGTGTCGGCGTCGTCGAGGGGGTCGCGGGGCGGCCGCTCACCATGGTCGGCGTCGGTGTCGTCCGCACGCCCGTGGACGCCGAACTGGGGCACCGTCTCGTCGCGATCGAGCAGGGCATCGAGGCCTGGCTGGACGAACACCGGCCCGAATTCGTCGCCGTGGAGCGGGTGTTCAGCCAGCACAACGTCCGCACCGTGATGGGCACCGCCCAGGCCAGCGCCGTCGCCATGCTCTGCGCGGCCCGCCGCGGCATCCCCGTCGCCCTGCACACGCCGAGCGAGGTCAAGGCCGCCGTCACCGGCACCGGACGCGCCGACAAGGCCCAGGTCGGCGCCATGGTGACGCGGCTGCTCCGGCTCGACGCGCCCCCGAAACCGGCCGACGCGGCGGACGCCCTCGCGCTCGCCATCTGCCACATCTGGCGCGCCCCCGCCCACAACCGCCTCCAGCAGGCCGTCGCCCTGCACGCAGCCAAAGCAACGAAAGGCCGCCCCGCATGATCGCCTTCGTCAGCGGCCCGGTCGCCGCCCTCGCCCCCGACTCCGCCGTGGTGGAGGTCGGAGGGATCGGCATCGCCGTCCAGTGCACGCCCAACACCCTGTCCGGACTGCGCATGGGCCAGCAGACCAAGCTCGCCACCTCCCTGGTCGTACGGGAGGACTCGCTCACCCTGTACGGCTTCGTGGACGACGACGAGCGTCAGATCTTCGAGCTGCTGCAGACGGCGAGCGGCGTCGGCCCGCGCCTGGCCCAGGCGATGCTGGCGGTGCACAGCCCGGACGCCCTGCGCAGGGCGGTCGCCACCGGGGACGAGAAGGCACTGATCGCCGTCCCCGGCATCGGCAAGAAGGGCGCCCAGAAGCTGCTGCTGGAGCTCAAGGACCGGCTCGGCGAGCCCATCGGCGCCCCCGCGATCGGCGCTCCGGTCAGCCAGGGCTGGCGCGACCAGCTGCACGCCGCCCTCATCGGCCTCGGGTACGCCACCCGGGAGGCCGACGAGGCGGTGGCCGCCGTGACCCCGCAGGCGGAGGCGGCCGGCGGCACCCCGCAGGTCGGCCAGCTGCTGAAGGCCGCCCTGCAGACCCTCAACAGAGCCCGCTGAACCGCCGACCACCGCGCCCGCCGGAAGACCCACGAGACCCGAGGCACACTCCATGAACTGGGACGACACCACCGACACCCCCGCCCCCGAGCGGCTGGTGGACTCTGTCGCCGACCGTGAGGACCAGGCCGTCGAGGCCGCCCTGCGCCCCAAGGACCTGGGCGAGTTCATCGGCCAGGAGAAGGTCCGTGAACAGCTCGACCTGGTCCTGCGCGCCGCCCGCGCGCGCGGCGCCACCGCCGACCACGTGCTGCTCTCCGGCGCTCCCGGCCTCGGCAAGACCACTCTCTCGATGATCATCGCGGCCGAGATGGGCGCCCCGATCCGCATCACCTCCGGCCCCGCCATCCAGCACGCCGGCGACCTGGCCGCGATCCTGTCCTCCCTCCAGGAGGGCGAGGTCCTCTTCCTCGACGAGATCCACCGCATGTCCCGGCCCGCCGAGGAGATGCTGTACATGGCGATGGAGGACTTCCGCGTCGACGTCATCGTCGGCAAGGGCCCCGGCGCCACCGCCATCCCGCTCGACCTGCCCCCCTTCACCCTGGTCGGCGCCACCACGCGCGCGGGCCTGCTGCCGCCCCCGCTGCGCGACCGCTTCGGCTTCACCGCGCACATGGAGTTCTACGAGCCCGCCGAGCTGGAGCGCGTCATCCATCGCTCGGCGAACCTCCTCGATGTGGAGATCCAGGCCGACGGCGCCGCCGAGATCGCCGGCCGTTCCCGCGGCACGCCCCGTATCGCCAACCGCCTGCTGCGCCGCGTGCGGGACTACGCACAGGTCAAGGCGGACGGGATCATCACCCGGGACATCGCGGCCGCGGCCCTCGCGGTGTACGAGGTCGACGCCCGCGGCCTCGACCGCCTCGACCGCGGTGTGCTGGAGGCTCTGCTCAAGCTCTTCGGCGGCGGCCCGGTCGGGCTGTCGACCCTCGCCGTCGCGGTGGGGGAGGAGCGCGAGACCGTGGAGGAGGTGGCCGAGCCCTTCCTCGTACGGGAGGGGCTGCTCGCCCGCACCCCCCGTGGCCGGGTCGCCACGCCCGCCGCGTGGGCGCATCTCGGCCTCACGCCGCCGCGCTCGGCTACTGCGGGAAACGGACAACAGGACCTGTTCGGGACGTGATGCCATTGTGACGGCGCGGGCATTGGCCGGGTCAGGAACCCAGGTGCCATGCTGAGCGTTGTTCCATGCGCGCGGACTCGCTTAGACTCCGCCGATGCCGCCTTTGTCGGCGGTATACATACCCCCATCCATCAGGCCGCCGTCCGCCGCGGTCGTGCGAAGGAAACTCCGTCCCGTGAATATCACCATGCTCCTCCCGTTCATCGTGCTCATCGGGGCCATGTTCCTCATGACCCGCTCGGCCAAGCGCAAGCAGCAGCAGGCCGCGAACATGCGCAACGAGATGCAGCCCGGCAGCGGCGTCCGCACGATCGGGGGAATGTACGCGACGGTCAAGGAGGTCAACGAGGACACGGTCCTCCTCGACGCCGGTCCCGGTGTCGAGCTCCTCTTCGCGAAGAACGCCATCGGTTCCGTGCTCAGCGACGACGAGTACAACCGCATCGTGCACGGCATCGAGCACGACCTCAAGTCCGACTCCGACGTCGTCCCGGACGACGCCTCCTCCCTCACCGAGACCGACGACTCCGCCGACGAAGCTGCCGCCGCCTCCGACGACAAGTCCGTCGACCTCGGCAAGAAGGACGCGCCCGAGGAACCGGCCGACGAGCCCGTCGCCGCCGAGGCGAAGCCGGACGAGGAGCCGAAGAAGACCGACGGCGACTCCGAGTCGAAGTAGCCACGTCCCAAGGGCGCGTGGCCGACCTCCCGCGCCCCGGGACGTGTGCGTCTCGCACACGGGGATCCCGACACCATGTCATGGCCGCCACCACGCCGACCGGGCGCGGGGCGGCCCGAGAGGGAGTACGAGAAGGTGGCAGCACCTAAAAAGGGCCGGAGCGCGAGCGCCCAGAGCAAGCCAGGACGCTCGCTGGCCCTCATCCTGATCGCCATCGTGGGACTCACCGGAGCGATGTTCGCCTCCGGCAACACCACTCCACGTCTCGGTATCGACCTTGCCGGTGGCACGAGCATCACGCTTCAGGCGCAGAACGAGCCGGGTCAGCCCAACGCGATCAACAAGACCAACATGGACACCGCGGTCGCCATCATGAACCGCCGTGTGAACGGTCTGGGCGTGTCCGAGACGGAGGTCCAGACCCAGGGCACGAGCAACATCATCGTCAACATCCCCAGGGGCACGAACTCCGAGGAAGCGCGCCAGCAGGTCGGCACCACCGCCAAGCTGTACTTCCGCCCGGTGCTCGCCACCGAGGTGTCCGGCGGCGCCGCCACGGCCAGCCCGTCGCCGAGCGCCTCCAGCAGCCCCTCGGGCAAGGCGACCGGCAAGCCGAAGGCGACCTCGTCGTCCTCCGCGAGCCCCTCCGCGACCGCCACCTCGCAGGGGCGCGCCGTGACCGACGCGCTGAAGGCGGACTCGACACCGAGTGCCACCGGCTCGTCCGGCGCGAAGGCGTCGTCCAGCCCCTCCCCGTCGGCGAGCGGCAGCTCCGCCGCCAGTGACGCGGCCGCCAAGCTGCAGGCGCAGTACGCCGCCCTCGACTGCACCAAGAAGACGGCTCAGACCACCGCCGGCAAGAGCGCCAAGGCCACCGACCCCACCGTCGCCTGCGGCAAGAACTCCGGCGGCCAGTGGCAGAAGTACGTCCTTGGTCCCGCCGCGGTCGACGGCACGGACGTCAAGAAGGCCCAGGCCGTCTTCAACACCCAGTCCGCCGCAGGCTGGACCGTCACCATGGAGTTCACCTCCAAGGGCGCCAAGAAGTTCGGCGACATCACCGGTCAGCTGGCCAAGAACCAGTCCCCGCAGAACCAGTTCGCGATCGTCCTCGACGGCAACGTCGTCTCCGACCCGCGCGTCTCGGAGGCACTGACCGGCGGCAACGCGGAGATCACCGGCAGCTTCACCCAGCAGGAGGCCCAGGGCCTCGCCAACATGCTGTCCTACGGCGCGCTCCCGCTCTCCTTCAAGGAGCAGAGCGTGACCACCGTGACCGCCGCGCTCGGCGGTGAGCAGTTGCACGCCGGTCTGATCGCGGGTGCGATCGGCCTCGGCCTGGTGGTCATCTACCTGCTGGCCTTCTACCGCGGTCTGTCGGTCGTCGCGATCCCCTCGCTGCTGGTGTCCGCGATCCTCACCTACGTGATCATGTCGCTGCTGGGCCCCACGATCCACTTCGCGCTGAACCTCCCGGCCGTCTGTGGCGCGATCGTCGCGATCGGCATCACCGCGGACTCGTTCATCGTGTTCTTCGAACGAATCCGGGACGAGATCCGCGAAGGCCGCTCCCTGCGCCCCGCCGTCGAACGCGCCTGGCCGCGCGCCCGGCGCACCATCCTGGTCTCCGACTTCGTCTCGTTCCTGGCCGCAGCGGTGCTGTTCATCGTGACCGTCGGCAAGGTCCAGGGCTTCGCGTTCACGCTCGGTCTGACCACCGTGCTCGACGTGGTCGTCGTCTTCCTCTTCACCAAGCCGTTGATGACCATCCTGGCCCGCCACAAGTTCTTCTCGGGCGGCCACAAGTGGTCGGGGCTCGACCCGAAGGGCCTGGGCGCCAAGGCGCCCCTGCGCCGCACCCGCCGTCCCTCCGGCCCCGTCGCCGGTCCTGTCGACCCGAAGGGAGCGTGAGCGATGTCGAAACTCGGCAACCTCGGCGCCCGACTCCACCGCGGCGAGATCAGCTACGACTTCGTCGGCAAGCGCAAGATCTGGTACGGCGTCTCGATCCTGATCACCATCACGGCCATCGTCGGCCTGGCGGTGCGCGGCCTGAACATGGGCATCGACTTCCGGGGCGGCGCCGTCTTCACCACCGAGAAGACCAGCATCTCGGTGGCCCAGGCCGAGACCTACGCGTCCAAGGCCGCAGGCCACGACGCGGTGGTGCAGAAGCTCGGCACCGGCGGCCTTCGCATCCAGATCGCCGGGATGGACACCGCGAAGTCGGACGCGACCAAGGCCGAGCTGGCCAAGGACATGAACATGTCTCCCGACTCCATCGCTGCCGACCTGGTCGGCCCGAGCTGGGGTGAACAGATCGCCAACAAGGCCTGGGAGGGCCTCGGCATCTTCATGGTCCTCGTGGTGATCTATCTGGCGATCGCCTTCGAGTGGCGAATGGCGGTCGCGGCCCTGGTCGCGCTGATCCACGACATCACCATCACGACCGGTATCTACGCCCTGGTCGGCTTCGAGGTCACGCCAGGCACGGTCATCGGTCTGCTGACGATCCTCGGTTACTCGCTCTACGACACGGTCGTCGTCTTCGACAGCCTCAAGGAGCAGACGAAGGACATCACCAAGCAGACCCGCTTCACCTACAGCGACATCGCCAACCACTCGATCAACGGCACCCTGGTCCGGTCGATCAACACCACGGTCGTCGCGCTGCTGCCGGTCGCGGGCCTGCTGTTCATCGGTGGCGGCTTCCTCGGCGCGGGCACGCTCAACGACATCTCGCTGTCGCTGTTCGTCGGCCTCGCTGCCGGTGCCTACTCCTCGATCTTCATCGCCACGCCGCTCGTCGCCGACCTCAAGGAGGCCGAGCCGCAGATGAAGGCCCTGAAGAAGCGCGTCCTCGCCAAGCGGGCCCAGGCCGCCGCCGAGGAGGAACTGGCCGGGGCGCGCCTCGGCCAGGACGAGCCGGAGGACGCCACCCCGGCCGTCGTCGGACCGCGCAACCAGCCCGCGTCCCGCAACCGGGGCCGCGGCCGACCCTCGGGGAAGCGCCGATGACCGACGTCAAGGAGCTGCTGCTCAGCCGTATCCGTGACGTGGCGGACTACCCGGAACCGGGCGTGACGTTCAAGGACATCACGCCGCTCCTGGCGGACCCCGCGGCGTTCACGGTGCTCACCGACGCGCTGGCCGCCATCGCGGTCAGCAGCGGGGCCACGAAGATCGTCGGCCTGGAGGCCCGCGGCTTCATCCTCGGCGCCCCGGTCGCCGTGCGGGCCGGACTCGGCTTCATCCCCGTGCGCAAGGCGGGCAAGCTCCCCGGAGCGACCCTCAGCCAGGCGTACGAGCTGGAGTACGGCTCCGCCGAGATCGAGGTGCACGCGGAGGACCTCTCCGCGGCCGACCGGGTCATGGTCGTCGACGACGTCCTCGCCACCGGCGGCACCGCCGAGGCCTCCCTCCAGCTCATCCGCCGGGCGGGTGCCGAGGTCGCGGGTCTCGCCGTCCTCATGGAGCTGGGATTCCTGGGCGGCCGGGCTCGTCTGGAGCCCGCTCTCGAAGGTGCCCCCCTGGAGGCCGTGCTCACCGTCTGAGCAAAGTTTCGCAAAACGATCCAGCCCTGAGTGCGGCGTGAATGCGCACTCGGGGCTGGATTGTTTTGTTCCCTGCTATTTATGCAATCCGCCTGATGGCGAAATCAGCAGTCCTCGATGTCATTGCTGATGATGGTGCCGGGCTCCTTGAGGTGCCCCTTCGCATCGCCCGCGGCGGTGATGCGGTGCAGGTTGTTCTCCTGGCCGTCCTTCCACCACACGCACAGGTGCTGCGTCGTGCTGCACGTGTTGTGGTAGTAGATGGTGGTCGTGGTGGTCCCGTCCGCCCAGGACCAGTTGAAGCACCCCGAGCTGCCCCGGTGCGTCGACGCGGGGGCCGCGGTCGCCGCTTGGGCGGGAAGCGCGAAAGCCGCACTCAGGCCCACTGCCAGAGCCGCAGCCGCCACAGTCTTTCCGAGAATCCTCATGCTCATCCCGTTTCTTTTTGTTCAGAGGCGGAATAGGTCAAATTCTTCCGCTTCTTGGTCGAAGTGGATCTTAGGTGGCGGCAGATGTTCGAGTCAACGGCATTAAATGGCCCTGATTTTTCCGCTCTGTGCAATTGGTGGCTTTTAGGAAAAGGCTTCCCGGATGCCGATGCGGGCCGTGGGAATCCAGGGGCGGCGGCTCGTGTTACGCGGGTAGACCGGCCTCACATCGGTCTGCAGGCGATCCTGAGACACAGGATCGCTACCATGGGTCCTCCGGAGCCTGACCGGGGGACCCGGATCGCGCACGAGGAGTCCTCTTGCCAGACGAGGCCCAGCACCTGACCGCCGCCAAGCCCGAGTCCGCCTCGGCAGCCGCGGCCAAGCCCGCGCCGAGCACATCGCACCCGACGAACGACAGCGCCGGGCCGGTCGAGCACGCCCAGTCGGCCCCCGTCGACAAGTCGGCCGATCAGTCGCGCCCCAAGCCGGCCCCGCCCGAGCAGACCCAGGCGCCCGCGGTCCGCCCCAACGCCGGCCAGCCCGCCCGCTCCGGCTCCTCCAACCGCGTCCGTGCCCGCCTCGCCCGCCTCGGCGTCCAGCGCTCCAACCCGTACAACCCGGTCCTGGAGCCGCTGCTGCGGATAGTGCGCAGCAACGACCCGAAGACCGAGACGGCCACTCTCCGCCAGATCGAGAACGCCTACCAGGTCGCCGAGCGCTGGCACCGCGGCCAGAAGCGCAAGAGCGGCGACCCGTACATCACCCACCCCCTCGCGGTGACCACGATCCTCGCCGAGCTGGGCATGGATCCGGCCACCCTGATGGCGGGCCTGCTGCACGACACCGTCGAGGACACCGAGTACGGCCTCGACCAGCTGCGCCGCGACTTCGGCGACTCGGTCGCCCTGCTCGTCGACGGCGTCACCAAGCTGGACAAGGTCAAGTTCGGCGAGGCCGCGCAGGCCGAGACCGTGCGCAAGATGGTCGTGGCCATGGCCAAGGACCCCCGCGTCCTGGTCATCAAGCTCGCCGACCGGCTGCACAACATGCGCACCATGCGCTACCTCAAGCGCGAGAAGCAGGAGAAGAAGGCGCGCGAGACCCTCGAGATCTACGCGCCGCTCGCCCACCGCCTCGGCATGAACACCATCAAGTGGGAGCTGGAGGACCTCGCCTTCGCGATCCTCTACCCCAAGATGTACGACGAGATCGTACGGCTGGTGGCCGAGCGGGCACCGAAGCGTGACGAGTACCTGGCCATAGTGACCGACGAGGTCCAGCAGGACCTGCGCGCGGCCCGCATCAAGGCGACCGTCACCGGCCGCCCGAAGCACTACTACAGCGTCTACCAGAAGATGATCGTCCGCGGCCGTGACTTCGCGGAGATCTACGATCTGGTGGGCATCCGCGTCCTCGTCGACACGGTCCGCGACTGCTATGCCGCCCTCGGCACCGTGCACGCGCGATGGAACCCGGTCCCCGGCCGGTTCAAGGACTACATCGCGATGCCCAAGTTCAACATGTACCAGTCGCTGCACACGACGGTCATCGGCCCCAACGGCAAGCCGGTCGAGCTGCAGATCCGCACCTTCGACATGCACCGCCGCGCCGAGTACGGCATCGCCGCGCACTGGAAGTACAAGCAGGAGGCCGTCGCCGGCGCCTCCAAGGTGCGTACCGACGTGCCCAAGGCCGGCAAGAAGGACGACCACCTCAACGACATGGCGTGGCTGCGCCAGCTGCTCGACTGGCAGAAGGAGACCGAGGACCCGGGCGAGTTCCTGGAGTCCCTGCGCTTCGACCTGTCCCGCAACGAGGTCTTCGTCTTCACCCCCAAGGGCGACGTCATAGCGCTCCCGGCGGGTGCCACCCCGGTGGACTTCGCCTACGCGGTCCACACGGAGGTCGGCCACCGGACGATAGGAGCGCGGGTCAACGGCAGGCTCGTACCGCTGGAGTCGACCCTCGACAACGGTGACCTGGTGGAGGTCTTCACCTCCAAGGCGGCCGGCGCCGGACCGTCTCGGGACTGGCTCGGCTTCGTCAAGTCGCCGCGCGCCCGCAACAAGATCCGGGCCTGGTTCTCCAAGGAGCGCCGCGACGAGGCCATCGAGCAGGGCAAGGACGCCATCGTCCGCGCGATGCGCAAGCAGAACCTGCCGATCCAGCGCATCCTCACCGGCGACTCGCTGGTCACCCTCGCGCACGAGATGCGCTACCCGGACATCTCCGCGCTGTACGCGGCGATCGGCGAGGGCCATGTCTCCGCGCAGAACGTCGTGCAGAAGCTGGTCTCCGCGCTCGGCGGCGAGGAGGCGGCCACCGAGGAGATCGACGAATCGGTCCCGCCGACCCGCAGTCGCCGCAAGCGGCGCTCCAGCGCGGACCCGGGCGTCATCGTCAAGGGCGTCGAGGACGTGTGGGTCAAGCTGGCCCGCTGTTGTACGCCCGTCCCCGGCGACCCGATCATCGGCTTCGTCACCCGGGGTAGTGGCGTATCGGTTCACCGCAGCGACTGTGTGAACGTGGAGTCACTGTCCCGGGAGCCGGAGCGCATCCTCGACGTCGAGTGGGCGCCCACCCAGTCCTCGGTCTTCCTGGTCGCCATCCAGGTCGAGGCGCTGGACCGCTCCCGGCTGCTGTCGGACGTCACCCGTGTCCTGTCCGACCAGCACGTCAACATCCTCTCCGCGGCCGTCCAGACCTCCCGCGACCGCGTCGCCACCTCCCGCTTCACCTTCGAGATGGGCGACCCGAAGCACCTGGGGCACGTCCTGAAGGCCGTACGGGGCGTCGAGGGCGTCTACGACGTCTACCGGGTGACCTCGGCCCGCCGGTCGTAACCCGCAGGGCACACGACGAAGGGGCCCCGCACCGGCCGGTGCGGGGCCCCTCTCGGTGCCGTCGGGCGGGGATCAGCCGCCGAACTCCTGCAGACCCTTCAGGGCCTGGTCCAGCAGGGCCTGGCGGCCCTCCAGCTCGCGCTGGAGCTTGTCGGCCTTGGCGGTGTTGCCCTGGGCGCGCGCCTGCTCGATCTGGCCCTTGAGCTTGTCCACGGCGGCCTGGAGCTGGCCGGTCAGCCCCTCGGCGCGCGCGCGTGCCTCCGGGTTGGTGCGGCGCCACTCGGCCTCCTCGGCCTCCTGGATGGCCCGCTCCACCGCGTGCATCCGGCCCTCGACCTTGGGGCGCGCGTCGCGCGGGACGTGGCCGATGGCCTCCCAGCGCTCGTTGACCGAGCGGAAGGCGGCCCGGGCTGCCTTCAGATCGGTCACCGGGAGGATCTTCTCGGCCTCCTCGGCCAGCTCCTCCTTGAGCTTCAGGTTCTCGGACTGCTCGGCGTCCCGCTCCGCGAAGACCGAGCTGCGGGCGGCGAAGAACACGTCCTGGGCGCCGCGGAAGCGGTTCCACAGGTCGTCCTCGTGCTCGCGCTGGGCGCGGCCCGCGGCCTTCCACTCCGTCATCAGCTCGCGGTAGCGCGCGGCCGTCGGACCCCAGTCCGTCGAACCGGACAGCGCCTCGGCCTCGGAGACCAGCCGCTCCTTGGCCTTGCGGGCCTCCTCGCGCTGCGCGTCCAGCGACGCGAAGTGCGCCTTGCGGCGCTTGGAGAAGGCCGAGCGGGCGTGCGAGAAGCGGTGCCACAGCTCGTCGTCCGACTTGCGGTCCAGCCGCGGCAGACCCTTCCAGGTGTCCACCAGCGCCCGCAGCCGCTCGCCCGCCGCCCGCCACTGGTCGGACTGCGCCAGCTGCTCCGCCTCGCTGACCAGCGCCTCCTTGGCGTGCCGGGCCTCGTCCGACTGCTTGGCGCGCTGCTGCTTGCGCTCCTCGCGCCGCGCCTCGACCGTCTCGACCAGCTTGTCCAGCCGCTGCCGCAGGGCGTCCAGGTCGCCGACCGCGTGATGCGCGTCGACCTGCTCACGGATGTGGTCGATCGCCGTCTGCGCGTCCTTCGCGGACAGGTCGGTGGTCTTCACTCGCTTCTCGAGGAGGCCGATCTCCACAACCAGGCCCTCGTACTTGCGCTCGAAATAGGCCAGCGCCTCCTCGGGGGAGCCTGCCTGCCAGGAACCGACGACCTGCTCGCCGTCGGCCGTACGCACGTACACGGTCCCCGTCTCGTCGACGCGGCCCCACGGGTCGCTGCTCACAGCGCCTCCTCCACATGATGCCTGCGGAGGGCTTCAGCACCCCCGGGCATCGTCCACAGTTTCGTCACGGCCAACATAGGCGACCGGCGGGTTGCCTGTCCGCATCCCGCGCGACCGAAATTTCGCACCTCGGGGTCGGAATACGGTCCCGACGCGATCAGGATTTGGTGACCGTTGCCTTGTTGATCACGACGGTCGCGTTGGGCGCCCCGTCACCCTGGCCCGTGCTCTCGCCGGCGGCCGCGATCTTCTTCAGAACCTTCAGGCCCGAGGCTGAAATCGTACCGAAAGGCGTGTAGCTCGGGGGAAGCTGACTGTCCTGGTAGACGAGGAAGAACTGGCTGCCGCCGGTGTGCTTCTGGCCGGTGTTCGCCATCGCGACCGTGCCCGCCGGGTAGACCCCGCCCTTCAGGCTTTTGTCCTTGAGGTTCTCGTCCGGGATCGTGTAGCCGGGACCGCCGCTGCCGCTGCCCGTCGGGTCGCCGCACTGCAGCACGTAGATGCCGTTGGTGGTGAGCCGGTGGCACTTGGTGTGGTCGAAGAAGCCCTTCGACGCGAGGAAGTCGAACGAGTTCACGGTGTGGGGGGCCGCCGACGTCTTCAGCGCGATGTCGATGTCACCGCACGTCGTGGCGAGCTTCATGGTGTACTTCGCCGACGTGTCGATGGTCGTCGCCGGCTCCTTCTTCCAGCTCAGCTTCTTCACCGAGCCCGCGGCCGGCTTCGCGCACGGGTCCGGGGCCTTGCTGGTCGGAGCAGCGCTCGGGGTGGTCTCCGAGCTGGCGTTCGCCTTCTTGTCGTCCTTCAGGACCCCGGTCGTGTAGATCGCGACGCTGCCTATCAGGATCACGCCGAGCACCGACGCGATCACCGAGTTGCGCATGCGCGCCTTGCGCCGCGCCTCCGTGCGCCGCTGCTGCTGCCGCAAGAACTTCTCCCGCGCGAGCTGCCGCTTCCGCTGTTCCTGGGTGACCACGGGGTTTTCTCCTCATGCGTCTCGTACGCCGACTGGGACGCGTGCGTCTGGTGAGCCGAGCGCCTGCGTGTGACCCGTACCGTATATGGGTTCGCTGAGGATTCGGCAGCGCCGGTAGGCTCTGACGACAGCTGTAGCCATTCGTTGACAGCAGCTGTAGCCGCCCGTAATCGACACCACGAAGGACGATCGTGCTCATTGCCGGGTTCCCCGCCGGGGCCTGGGGGACGAACTGTTATCTCGTCGCCCCGGCCGCCGGTGAGGAGTGCGTGATCATCGACCCCGGCCACCAGGCCGCCCAAGGCGTCGAGGAAGCGCTGAAGAAGCATCGGCTCAAGCCCGTCGCCGTCGTCCTCACCCATGGCCACATCGACCATGTGGCCTCGGTCGTCCCGGTGTGCGGCGCGCACGACGTCCCCGCGTGGATCCACCCCGAGGACCGCTACATGATGGCGGACCCGGAGAAAGCGCTCGGCCGTTCCATCGGGATGCCGCTGATGGGCGAGTTGACCGTGGGGGAGCCGGACGACGTCAGGGAGCTGACCGACGGCGCGAGGCTGGCGCTCGCGGGTCTGGAGTTCTCCGTCGCGCACGCGCCCGGCCATACCAAGGGGTCGGTGACCTTCCAGATGCCCGAGACCACGGAGATCCCTTCCGTGTTCTTCTCCGGGGATCTGCTCTTCGCCGGCTCCATCGGACGCACCGACCTGCCCGGCGGTGACATGGCCGAGATGCTCGACTCGCTGGCCCGTGTGTGCCTGCCGCTCGACGACTCGACCGTGGTGCTGTCCGGCCACGGCCCCCAGACGACCATCGGCCAGGAGCGTGCCACCAACCCCTATCTGCGGCAGGTGGCCGCCGGCCCGGGAGCGGATGTCGACGCTCCCCGACGAGGAATGTGACGAGAGAGTTCCGTGAGCACCTTTCAGGCCCCCAAGGGCACGTACGACCTGATCCCGCCGCGATCCGCCAAGTTCCTGGCGGTCCGCGAGGCGATCTCGGTTCCACTGCGCAACTCCGGCTACGGCTACGTCGAGACTCCCGGCTTCGAGAACGTGGAACTCTTCGCGCGCGGTGTCGGTGAGTCCACCGACATCGTGACCAAGGAGATGTACGCCTTCGAGACCAAGGGCGGGGACAAGCTGGCCCTGCGCCCCGAAGGCACCGCGTCTGTGCTGCGTGCCGCGCTGGAGGCGAACCTGCACCGGCAGGGCAACCTTCCGGTCAAGCTGTGGTACTCGGGCTCCTACTACCGCTACGAGCAGCCGCAGGCGGGCCGTTACCGGCACTTCTCGCAGGTCGGCGCCGAGGCGATCGGTGCGGAGGACCCGGCGCTCGACGCCGAACTGATCATCCTCGCCGACCAGGCGTACCGCTCGCTCGGCCTGAGCGACTTCCGGATCCTGCTCAACAGCCTGGGCGACAAGGAGTGCCGTCCGGTGTACCGGGCCGCGCTGCAGGACTTCCTGCGGGGCCTGGACCTGGACGAGGACACCCTGCGCCGGGCCGAGATCAACCCGCTGCGCGTCCTGGACGACAAGCGGGACTCGGTGCAGAAGCAGCTGACGGGTGCGCCCCTCCTGCGCGACTACCTCTGCGACGCCTGCAAGGCGTACCACGAGGAGGTCCGCGAGCTGATCACCGCCGCGGGCGTGGCCTTCGAGGACGACCCGAAGCTGGTGCGCGGGCTGGACTACTACACCCGTACGACCTTCGAGTTCGTCCACGACGGTCTGGGCTCGCAGTCCGCGGTGGGCGGCGGCGGCCGTTACGACGGACTGTCGGAGATGATCGGCGGCCCCGCGCTGCCGTCCGTCGGCTGGGCCCTCGGCGTCGACCGCACGGTCCTGGCGCTGGAGGCCGAGGGCGTCGAGCTCGAACTCCCCTCCACCACCAGCGTGTTCGCGGTGCCGCTGGGGGAGGAGGCCCGCCGGATCCTGTTCGCCAAGGTCACCGAGCTGCGCAAGCTCGGCATCGCGGCCGACTTCTCCTACGGCGCCAAGGGGCTCAAGGGCGCCATGAAGAACGCCAACCGCAGCGGCGCCCGCTACACGATCGTCGCCGGCGAACGCGACCTCGCCGAGGGTGTCGTCCAGCTCAAGGACATGGAGTCGGGCGAGCAGACGGCGATCGGCGTGAACGAGATCGTGGCGGAACTGGAGTCACGGCTCGGCTAGGACAGCACCCTCGGCGTTCCCCCAACTCGCCGCCGTCAGGCGGCAGTTGGGGTCGCCCAGGGAGCGCCCGCGTCTCACTGCCCGAGGAGCCCGTGCCGCATGGCACTGGTGACGGCGGCCGTACGGTCGTCGACGTCCGACTTGCCGAAGATGCGCAGCAGATGGGTCTTGACCGTCGATTCGCCGATGCTGTGCTCATGTGCGGCTGTCGCCGCGCGGGGCGCTGTCCGATCTTCGTGTTCTTCGGTTGGTGGTGGTGCCTGTCATTGGTCGAGGAGGCCGTGGCGCATGGCGCTGGTGACGGCGGCTGTACGGTCGTCGACGTCCAACTTGCCGAAGATGCGCAGCAGATGGGTCTTGACCGTCGACTCGCCGATGAACAGGCGTCGGCCGATCTCCGCGTTCGTGCAGCCCTCGGCGACCAGCCGCAGTACGGACGTCTCCCGTTCCGAGAGGCGGGGGCGCTCCGGCCTGGCGCGGAGCCGGTCCACCAGGCGGGCCGCCACCGACGGAGCGAGGACCGTCTCGCCGCGAGCCGCCGCCCGTATCGCCTCCGCCAGTTCGCCGCGCGGCATGTCCTTGAGCAGATAGCCCGCCGCGCCCGCCTCGACCGCGCGCAGGATGTCCCGGTCCGTCTCGTACGTCGTCAGGACGATCACCCGGCACGGCAGATCCGCCTCGCTCATCCGCACGATCGAGTCGACGCCCCCGCCGCCGGGCATCCGCAGGTCCATCAGGACGATGTCGGGCCGCAGTTCGGCGGCCAGCGCCTCCGCCCGCGGCCCGTTCGCCGCGTCGGCGACCACCTCCAGATCCGGCTCGGCGCTGAGCATCGCCCGCAGACCCTCCCGTACGACGGGATGGTCGTCGGCGAGGACGATCCGGATCATCGAGCGCTCCTCACGGGCGAGATGGGCAGGCTGACCGTCACCGTCGTGCCGTCGCCCGGTGTGCTGCGGATCCGTGCGCTGCCGCCGACCTCGGTGGCCCGGGCGCGCAGCCCCGCGAGGCCGTAGCCGGCGCACGGGGTGCCGGGGTCGAATCCGCTGCCGTCGTCCCGCACGGAGAGGGACAGGGTGTCGTCGGCGTAGGTCAGCGCGATACCCACCACCACCGAACTCCCGGCATGCTTACGGGCGTTGGCGAGGGCCTCCTGGCAGGCGCGCAGCGCGACGACCTCGGGGCCGGCCGGCAGCGGCCGTACCGGACCGGTCACCACCAGCGTCGCCTCGTGGCGGGCGGCGAGGCGGCTGAGCGCGTCCGGCAGGGACGCGCCGTCGAGGTCGGCGGGGGCGGTCCCGGCGACCAGCGCACGGGCCTCGGCGAGGTTCTGCCGGGCGGTCTCGTCCATCAGGGCGAGGTGGCGGCGGGCCTGCGGGAGGTCGTGGTCGAGTTCGGCCTCCACGGCCTGGATCAGCATCAGCAGACTGGTGAAGCCCTGCGCGAGGGTGTCGTGGATCTCCCGGGCCATGCGCTCCCGCTCGGCCAGGGCGCCGTGGGCGGCCGACAGCCGGGAGACCTCGTGCCGGCTGGCGTCCAGCTCGGCGATCAACTCGGCCCGCTCCACACTCTGTTCGATGATGCGGATGATCCAGCTGCCGATCACGATCGAGAAGACCAGCATCATCCCGGAGAACAGGAAGTTGGAGAAGGCCTGTTCGCCGCTCGGCCGCCGCAGCAGGGCCCAGCCCACCACCGGCGCCAGGTTGATGAAGGACACGGTGACCAGGGCCCAGCGCATGCGCAGGGTCATGAAGCACTGCGGGATCAGCGCGAACGCCACCAGCCGCGTCTCGTCGACCAGGATCGCCGACGGCAGGAACAGCGCCATCGCCGCGGCCAGATAGCGCAGCGCCCGCCCCAGCTCCGGCGGATCCTCCTGGATCAGCGCCCGGCCCACCCCCACGTACAGCGGCACCAGCGGGACGAGCAGCCCGACCGCGACCAGCCGCGCGGCCCAGCTCTGCTGCGCCGCGCCCAGCACGAAGGCGACCGTGGCCACCCAGGCGAGGGCGAAGTACAGATCCCAGAGCCGGATCGAGCGGTCCCAGGCGTGCGCCTCGGGCGCGGCCCCCGGCAGGGTCATCCCGTGCGCCGGTCCTTCCAGCGGAACGTCAGCAGACACAGCACCAATCCTCCGACGCACCAGGCGGCCAGCACCAGCGCGACCTTCCCGAACTCCCAACTCCCCGCCTGTTCCAGGACCTTCGCGGAGTCCGGCAGGAACACGCCCCGCAGCCCCTGGCACAGCCACTTCAGCGGGAACAACGCACCGATGTTCAGCATCCAGTTCGGAATGGTGTCGATGGAGATGTACACCCCGGAGATGAACTGCAGCACCAGGAACGGCAGGACGACCACCGAGCTGGCGCTCTTCGCCGACCTGGGCACCGAGCTGATCGCGATGCCGAGCAGCGCGCACCCGGTCAGCCCCAGCACGAAGATCCAGGCGAAGTCGAACCAGCGGGAGGCGTCGGTGGGCAGATCGACGTCGTACAGGGTGGTGCCGACGAGCAGCAGGATCGCCGTCTCCACCACCCCCGTGAACAGCACCAGCCAGATCTTGCCGAGGAAGTAGGCGGACGGCGGCATCGGTGTCCCGCTCAGCCGGCGCAGCACCTTCTCGTCCCGTTCGACGGCGATGGAGATGCCCAGCGACTGGAAACTCGTCGACATGATGCCGGAGGCCATCATCGCGGGCACGTACAGCTGCGAGGCGCTGACCCCGGTGCCGGGCACGCCGTCGCGGAAGATCGACGCGAACAGGAACAGGAAGACGACCGGGAAGCAGAAGGAGAACACCACCTGGTCGCGCTGCCGGAAGAACTGCCTGATCTCGAGCCCGCCCCGCCGCATGCCCAGACCCCACGCCCCGGGCAACCGCTCCGCGGGCGCCTCGGTCCGGCTCCCTACGGTGGTCGTCGTCATCGCGCGTCCTCCTGTCCGGTCAGCCGGAGGTAGACGTCCTCCAGCGTGGGGCGGGTCACCCTGAGGCCCGGGATCTCGCCGTCGAAGCGGTGCGTCAGTTCGGCGACCGTACGGGTCGGGGTGTGCGTGCGCTCGGTGCGCGTGACGCCGTCCGGCTCGGTCCACTCGACGGTGGCCTCCGTGCCGTGGCGCCCCCGCAGGGCGGCCGGTTCGCCCTCGGCGACGACCCGGCCGCGCGAGACGATCGCGAGCCGGTCGGCGAGCGCCTCCGCCTCCTCCAGGTAGTGCGTGGTCAGCAGGATGGTGGTGCCTTCCTCGGCGAGCAGCCTGATCAGGTCCCAGAACTGGCGCCGGGCCGCCGGGTCGAAGCCGGTCGTCGGCTCGTCCAGAAGCAGGAGTTCGGGGTCGCCGATCACGCCCAGCGCCACGTCCAGCCGTCGGCGCTGACCGCCGGACAGCGCCTTGATCCGGCTGTCCGCCTTCGCCTCCAGACCCACCAGGCGGATGACCTCCTCCGGGTCGCGCGGCCTGGGGTAGTAGAGAGCGAAATGCCGTACGGTCTCGCGGACCGTCAACTCCGCGGGCGCCGATTCGTCCTGCCAGACGATTCCCACACGGGACCTCCACGCGCGCGTGCCGGCCTCCGGATCCGACCCGAGCACCGACACCTCGCCCCCGTCCCGGGAGCGGTTGCCCTGGAGGATCTCCACCGTCGTGCTCTTGCCCGCGCCATTGGGTCCGAGCAGGCCGAACACCTCGCCGCGCCGGATGCCGAGATCGACGCCGTCCAGCGCGGTGACGTCCCCGTACCGCTTGCGCAGCCCCCGGACATCCACCGCGAGTTCGTACGCGTGTGCTGTCATGCCGTCGAGCATCGTCCGGAACCGAACGCACGGGGACGACCGTGCGTACTTCCTTATGTCCACCGAACGGTGGACAGGGGCCCCGGTGCGGCACAATGGCCCCTGCCCGAAGAACGTCCCCCTCCCCAGCAGACGGAATCGACGTGATGAGCAAGACCACAGTCAAAGACGTCTCCACCGAGCCCGAGCCGAACAGCGCGGCCCCCGGGACGCGCACGCTCGGCGGCAGCCGCGCCTTCGCCCTGCTGCTGATCATCACCGGGGCGGCCGGCCTGCTGGCCGCGTGGGTCATCACGGTCGACAAGTTCAAGCTCCTCGAGGCCAAGGTCGAGGGCAAGACCTTCACCCCGGGCTGCAGCCTCAACCCGGTCGTCTCCTGCGGCAGCGTCATGGAGTCCAAGCAGGCCGCCGCCTTCGGGTTCCCCAACCCGATGCTCGGCCTGGTCTGCTACGGCATCGTCATCTGCGTAGGCATGAGCCTGCTGGCCCGCGCCCGCTTCCCCCGCTGGTACTGGCTGACCTTCAACTTCGGCACGCTCTTCGGCGTGGGCTTCTGCACCTGGCTGCAGTTCCAGTCCCTGTACCGGATCAACGCGCTGTGCCTGTGGTGCTCGCTGGCCTGGGTCGCCACGATCACCATGTTCTGGTACGTGACCTCCTTCAACATCCGCAACGACTTCCTGCCGACCCCCCGCTGGCTGAAGAGCTTCTTCGGCGAGTTCACCTGGGTCATGCCCGTGCTGCACATCGGCATCATCGGCATGCTGGTCCTCACGCGCTGGTGGGACTTCTGGACCAGCTGACATCGCCGGCCGCGTTGTCAGTGCCGTGATTTAGGGTTTCAGCGTGGAGCCCGACCTGTTCACCGCCGCCGCAGAAGAACGCCAGGAGAAGGATCCGGCAGGAAGCCCCCTGGCGGTACGGATGCGCCCGCGCACCCTCGACGAGGTGGTGGGCCAGCAGCACCTGCTCAAGCCCGGCTCACCCCTGCGCCGCCTGGTCGGCGAGGGCGCGGGCGGCCCGGCCGGACCGTCTTCGGTGATCCTCTGGGGCCCGCCCGGCACCGGCAAGACAACGCTCGCCTACGTTGTCTCCAAGGCGACCAACAAGCGCTTCGTCGAGTTGTCGGCGATCACCGCGGGTGTCAAGGAGGTCCGCGCGGTCATCGACGGCGCCCGCCGCGCCACCGGCGGATACGGCAAGGAGACCGTCCTCTTCCTGGACGAGATCCACCGCTTCAGCAAGGCCCAGCAGGACTCCCTGCTCCCCGCGGTCGAGAACCGCTGGGTCACCCTGATCGCGGCCACCACCGAGAACCCGTACTTCTCGGTGATCTCCCCGCTGCTGTCCCGCTCCCTGCTCCTCACCCTCGAACCGCTCACCGACGACGACATCCGGGGCCTGCTCAAGCGGGCGCTCGGCGACGAGCGGGGCCTGAAGGACGTCGTCACCCTTCCCGAGGACACCGAGGACTACCTCCTGCGCATCGCCGGCGGCGACGCCCGCCGCGCCCTGACCGCCCTGGAGGCCGCCGCGGGGGCCGCCCTGGACAAGGGCGAGACGGAGATCGCGCTGACGACCCTGGAGGAGGTCGTCGACCGGGCGGCCGTCAAGTACGACCGCGACGGCGACCAGCACTACGACGTCGCCAGCGCCCTCATCAAGTCCATCAGGGGCTCGGACGTCGACGCCGCCCTGCACTATCTGGCCCGCATGATCGAGGCGGGCGAGGACCCCCGGTTCATCGCCCGCCGCCTGATGATCTCCGCGAGCGAGGACATCGGCCTGGCCGACCCGAACGCGCTGCCGATCGCGGTCGCCGCCGCCCAGGCCGTCGCCATGATCGGCTTCCCCGAGGCCGCCCTCACCCTCAGCCACGCCACCATCGCCCTCGCCCTGGCCCCGAAGTCCAACGCCGCGACCACCGCGATCGGCGCCGCCCTGGACGACGTACGCAAGGGGCTGGCGGGCCAGGTGCCGCCGCACCTGCGCGACGGGCACTACAAGGGCGCCGCCAAGCTCGGGCACGCGCAGGGGTACGTCTATCCCCATGACCTGCCCGAGGGCATCGCCGAGCAGCAGTACGCCCCGGACACCGTCAAGGACCGCGAGTACTACACCCCGACCCGGCACGGAGCCGAGGCGCGGTACGCGGACGCCGTCGAGTGGACCAGGAAGCACCTCGGTCGGAGGCGGTCCTGAGCACCCTGTAGAATTCCTCGGAGTGCCGAGTCCCGCGCAGTCAGAGCGGGACAGCCGGCCGGAACCCCCAGCGGGTTCCAGGAGCGTCGCGCACCGTCGAAGGTGTCGCGGGCAGCCCACCACCACTCGTCGCAGGACGGGACCGGTCGGTGGGCCACTCGCGTGCTGCACGTATGTGCCCAGACCAGGGGAGCGGCTGCCCACCCGGTCCGGTAACGGACCAGGCGGGATTCCCCGGCTGCGGATGCGACCTCCCCTAACCCTGACAAGCCGAATATCAGAAAGAAGAAAGAGACAGTGGCGAACCAGTCCCGCCCCAAGGTCAAGAAGTCGCGTGCCCTCGGTATCGCGCTGACCCCGAAGGCCGTCAAGTACTTCGAGGCCCGCCCCTACCCGCCGGGTGAGCACGGCCGTGGCCGCAAGCAGAACTCGGACTACAAGGTCCGTCTGCTGGAGAAGCAGCGTCTGCGCGCGCAGTACGACATCTCCGAGCGCCAGCTGGTCCGTGCCTACGAGCGTGCCTCCAAGGTGCAGGGCAAGACCGGTGAGGCCCTGATCGTGGAGCTCGAGCGCCGTCTCGACGCCCTGGTGCTGCGTTCGGGCATCGCCCGCACGATCTACCAGGCCCGTCAGATGGTCGTTCACGGCCACATCGAGGTCAACGGCCAGAAGGTCGACAAGCCGTCGTTCCGTGTCCGTCCCGACGACGTCGTGATGGTCCGCGAGCGCAGCCGCGAGAAGACCCTCTTCCAGATCGCCCGTGAGGGTGGCTTCGCCCCCGACGGCGAGACCCCGCGCTACCTGCAGGTGAACCTCAAGGCCCTGGCGTTCCGCCTGGACCGCGAGCCCAACCGCAAGGAAGTTCCGGTCATCTGCGACGAGCAGCTCGTCGTCGAGTACTACGCCCGCTGATCACCGGCAGGCCGTAGCACCACCTCAGCCCGCCGTCTTCCCGCCCTTGTGGGCGCGGGAGGCGGCGGGCTGTTGCGTCGGCGCGCTCGCCGTCGTGTGCCGCACCGGTCCGCGCGGGGCGGGCAGGGTGGCCAGCGGCCGCTCCAGCGCCCGGGACACCGCCGCCTCCCGCACCAGCCGCGCTCCTTCGCGTACGCACTCCTCGTACCGCTCGTCGCCCAGCCGCTCCCGGGCCGTCGCCTCGCACAGCTCGTGCGGGGCGTTGTAGTACGCCGAGCCGAACAGCGGCAGGCCCACCGACCGCCACATCCGGCCCGCCGCCCCCTGCAGCACCGCCGCCTCCGCGGCGTCGCCCTCCGCCGCCGTGACCAGCGCCAGCAGCTCCACCGCCAGCACCGAGCCGAGCAGGTCGTGGAAGGCGTGGGCGCTGCCCAGACACTCGGTCAGCAGGGCGCGGGCCCGCGCGAGGTCACCGTCGGCCCAGGCGGCGTACGCCAGGACGAACAGCGCGTAGGAGCGGGTCCACCGCTCGCCGTGGTCCTCGCACACCCGGCGCACGTCCTCGCACAACCGCACCGCGTCCGGCAGATCGCCCTGGAAGGCGCGGGTCATCGCCAGCTCGACCTGGCCCATCAGCACGTTGCTGTTGAGCTCGCCGATCTCGTGGTAGCGGTCGAGCGCCGAGCGCAGCAGCGTCTCCGCGCGGGCCATGTCGTCCGTGACCAGGGCCAGACAGCCGGTGCGGTGCTCGGCGTAGGCCACCGCCGTGGGGTCGCCGGAGCGCTCCGCCTCCTCACGGCACTCCTGGAGCGCGGCCAGCGCGGACACCGTGTCGCCCTGCAGGATCGCCACATAGCCGAGCACCCACAGCGCCTTCAGCCGGGACTGGTCGTGGCCCGAATCCAGCCGGACGACCTGCTCCAGCCATTGCCGGCCCTCCGACAGCCGACCGCAGCCCGCCCAGCAGAACCACAGCGAGCCCGCGAGGTACTGGCCCAGATGCGCCTCCTCCGGCTCGCTCAGGCAGTGTTCCAGCGCGCGCCGCAGATTGGGCAGCTCCGCCTCCACCCGCGCGGCCACCTCGGCCTGGCGCGGCGAGAACCAGTCCAGCTCGCACCAGGTCGCCAGCCCCAGGTACCAGTCCCGGTGCCGCCGCCGCAGCCGGGCCGCGTCCCCGGTCGCCTCCAGCCACTCGGCGCCGTACGCCCGGACGGTGTCGAGCATCCGGTAGCGCACCCCGGCCGGCGTCTCCTCGCGTGCGAGCACCGACTGGGCGAGCAGCTCGGTCAGGACGTCGAGGACGTCGTCGGCGTCCAGACCGTGCCCCGCGCACACGTACTCGGCGGCCTCCAGGTCGAAGCGTCCGGCGAACACCGACAGCCGCGCCCAGAGCAACCGCTCCCGGGGTGTGCACAGTTCATGGCTCCAGCCGATCGCCAGCCGCAGCGTCCGATGCCGGGGGAGTGCGTCCCGGCCGGCGCCGGTCAGCAGCCGGAACCCGTCGTCGAGCCGCTCCAGCAACCGCCCCGGGGACAGTGCCCGCAGCCGCCCCGCCGCCAGCTCGACCGCCAGCGGGATGCCGTCGAGGCGCCGGCACAGCGCGCGTACGTCCTGATCGTCCGTGACCCGCACGCCGTGCAGGGCGGCACGCTCGGTGAGCAGCTCCACCGCCTCGTCCTCGCCGAGCGGCTCCAGCGGGAACACCTGCTCTCCCGCCACGGCCAGCGGCCGGCGCCCCACCGCGAGGACCCTGAGCCCCGGCACCTCGCGCAGCAACTCGCCCACCAGCTCGGCACACGCCTCCACCAGATGCTCGAACCCGTCGAGAACCAGGAGGAGTTGGCGCTCGGCGAGATGCGCGAGCAGCGTCTCGCGCGGCAGCCGTGTCGTGTGATCCGTCAGGCCCAGCGCCTCCACGACCGCGTGGTCGACGAACTCCGGATCGCGCACCGGCGCCAGCTCCGCCCGCCACCCCCCGTCGCGCGGCGCGCACCGCGCCGCGGCCCGGGCCGCCAGCCGCGACTTGCCGACTCCGCCGGCACCGGTCACCGTCACCAGACGCGCGGAGTCGAGCGCCCGCGCGAGCCCGGCGAGTTCGGCCGAGCGCCCCACGAACGCGTCGAGTTCCAGGGGCAGATTGCCGAGGACCGGGCTGTCGCCGCACTGATGATCCCGCATGGAATACGGAGCGTACTGAGTCGTGTTCATTCCGTACAATCGCCGAGCGCAACTCGGCAGCGCGCCCGTCGGAATCCGGTACGGAGCGCCGCGCCCGGCGCGATAGGCTCGGTCCACTGCTTTTCCAATGGTTCCGATGTTCAGAGCAAGTTCAGGGAGCGGGTGCGCGTGGTGTCCGGTGGTGAGGTGGCCGGGATCCTGGTGGCCGTGTTCTGGGCGATCCTGGTCTCCTTCCTCGCCGTGGCGCTGGCGAGGCTGGCCCAGACGCTCAGGGCGACCACCAAGCTGGTGGCGGACGTGACCGACCAGGCCGTCCCCCTGCTGGCCGACGCCTCCGCGGCGGTGCGCTCCGCGCAGACCCAGATCGACCGGGTCGACGCGATCGCCACCGACGTCCAGGAGGTCACCTCCAACGCCTCCGCCCTGTCCACCACCGTCGCCTCCACCTTCGGCGGCCCCCTGGTCAAGGTCGCCGCCTTCGGCTACGGCGTCCGCCGGGCCCTGGGTGCCCGCCGCGAGGACGTGCCCGCCAAGGAGTCCCGGCGTACCGTGATCGTGGGCCGGACCGTGCCGGCGTCGCGGCGGGGCAAGCGGAAGAAGGACTGAGACCTAGCGATGTTCCGCCGTACGTTCTGGTTCAGCACGGGCGTCGCCGCCGGTGTGTGGGCCACCACCAAGGTCAACCGCAAGCTGAAGCAGCTGACCCCCGAGAACCTCGCGGTCGGCGCGGCCAACAAGGCGCTCGAGGCCGGTCACCGCATCAAGGACCGCGCGGTCGGCTTCGCGCTGGACGTCCGCGACAACATGGCCCGGCGGGAGGAGGAGCTGGGCGAGGCCCTCGGCATCAACGCGGCCCCCGAGATCCCCGCGCCCCGGCGGTACGCCGCCATCGAGAACCGCAACAACCCGAAGTACGTCGACGGTTCGACGTACCAGACGTACTCGAACAACTCGTACAACTCGTACAACCGGAATGAGGACCACTGATGGAGTCGGCCGAGATTCGCCGCCGCTGGCTGAGCTTCTTCGAGGAGCGCGGGCACACCGTCGTCCCTTCGGCGTCGCTCATCGCGGACGACCCGACTCTGCTCCTCGTCCCGGCCGGCATGGTGCCCTTCAAGCCCTACTTCCTGGGTGAGGTCAAGCCGCCCTTCGACCGCGCCACCAGCGTCCAGAAGTGCGTGCGCACGCCGGACATCGAGGAGGTCGGCAAGACCACCCGGCACGGCACCTTCTTCCAGATGTGCGGCAACTTCTCCTTCGGCGACTACTTCAAGGAAGGCGCCATCAAGTACGCCTGGGAGCTGCTCACCACGCCCCAGGACAAGGGCGGTTACGGCCTGGAGCCCGACCGTCTGTGGATCACCGTCTACAAGGACGACGACGAGGCCGAGCGCATCTGGCACGAGGTCGTCGGGGTGCCGAAGGAGCGCATCCAGCGCCTCGGCATGAAGGACAACTACTGGTCCATGGGCGTCCCCGGGCCCTGCGGCCCCTGTTCCGAGATCAACTACGACCGCGGCCCCGAGTTCGGCGTCGAGGGCGGCCCCGCCGTCAACGACGAGCGGTACGTGGAGATCTGGAACCTCGTCTTCATGCAGTACGAGCGCGGCGAGGGCATCGGCAAGGACAACTTCGAGATCCTCGGCGAGCTCCCCAGCAAGAACATCGACACGGGCCTCGGCCTGGAGCGACTCGCGATGATTCTGCAGGGCGTGCAGAACATGTACGAGATCGACACCTCCATGGCCGTCATCAAGAAGGCCACCGAGCTGACCGGTGTCGCATACGGCGACGCCCACGCCTCGGACGTCTCCCTGCGCGTGGTCACCGACCACATGCGCACGTCCGTGATGCTCATCGGCGACGGCGTCACCCCGGGCAACGAGGGCCGCGGCTACGTCCTGCGCCGCATCATGCGCCGCGCCATCCGCAACATGCGCCTGCTGGGCGCCACCGGCCCGGTCGTGCTCGACCTGATCGACACCGTGATCGGCATGATGGGCCAGCAGTACCCGGAGCTGGTCACCGACCGCGAGCGCATCGAGAAGGTCGCCGTCGCCGAGGAGAACGCCTTCCTCAAGACGCTGAAGGCCGGCACCAACATCCTCGACACCGCCGTCACCGAGACCAAGCAGGCCGGTGGCACCGTCCTCGCCGGTGACAAGGCGTTCCTGCTCCACGACACCTGGGGCTTCCCGATCGACCTCACCCTGGAGATGGCCGCCGAACAGGGCCTCTCCGTGGACGAGGACGGCTTCCGCCGCCTGATGAAGGAGCAGCGGGAGCGCGCCAAGGCCGACGCCCAGGCCAAGAAGACCGGCCACGCCGGCGCGGGCGCCTACCGGGAGATCGCCGACAAGGTCGGCGAGACCGACTTCATCGGCTACAGCGACACCGAGGGCGAGTCCACGATCGTCGGCATCCTCGTGGACGGCGCCTCCTCCCCGGCCGCCACCGAGGGCGACGAGGTCGAGATCGTCCTCGACCGCACCCCCTTCTACGCCGAGGGCGGCGGCCAGATCGGCGACACCGGCCGCATCAAGGTCGACACCGGTGCCGTCATCGAGGTCCGCGACTGCCAGAAGCCGGTCCCGGGCGTCTACGTCCACAAGGGTGTCGTCCAGGTCGGCGAGGTCACGGTCGGCGCGAAGGCCCACGCCTCCATCGACGCCCGCCGCCGCACGGCCATCGCCCGCGCCCACTCGGCCACCCACCTCACCCACCAGGCGCTGCGTGACGCGCTCGGCCCGACGGCCGCCCAGGCCGGTTCCGAGAACCAGCCCGGCCGCTTCCGCTTCGACTTCGGCTCGCCCTCCGCCGTCCCGACGGCCGTGATGACCGACGTCGAGCAGAAGATCAACGAGGTCCTCGCCCGCGACCTCGACGTCCGCGCCGACATCATGGGCATCGACGAGGCCAAGAAGCAGGGCGCCATCGCCGAGTTCGGCGAGAAGTACGGCGAGCGGGTCCGCGTGGTGACCATCGGCGACTTCTCCAAGGAGCTGTGCGGCGGCACGCACGTCCACAACACCTCCCAGCTGGGCCTGGTGAAGCTGCTCGGCGAGTCGTCGATCGGTTCCGGTGTCCGCCGCATCGAGGCCCTGGTCGGCGTCGACGCCTACAACTTCCTCGCCCGCGAGCACACGGTCGTCGCCCAGCTCCAGGAGCTGATCAAGGGCCGTCCCGAGGAGCTTCCGGAGAAGGTCTCCGCCATGCTCGGCAAGCTGAAGGACGCCGAGAAGGAGATCGAGAAGTTCCGCGCCGAGAAGGTGCTCCAGGCCGCCGCCGGTCTCGCCGGGTCCGCCAAGGACATCCGCGGCATCGCCGTCGTCACGGGGCAGGTCCCGGACGGTACGACCCCCGACGACCTGCGCAAGCTGGTCCTCGACGTCCGCGGCCGCATCCAGGGCGGACGGGCCGCCGTGGTGGCCCTCTTCACCGTGAACAACGGCAAGCCGCTCACGGTCATCGCCACCAACGAACCCGCCCGCGAGCGGGGTCTGAAGGCCGGTGACCTGGTGCGCACCGCCGCCAAGACCCTCGGCGGCGGCGGTGGCGGCAAGCCGGACGTCGCCCAGGGCGGCGGCCAGAACCCGGCCGCCATCGGCGAGGCCGTCGACGCGGTCGAGCGGCTGGTCACGGACACGGCGAAGTGACCATGCGCAGAGGCCGACGGCTCGCCATCGACGTCGGGGACGCCCGGATCGGGGTCGCCTCCTGCGACCCCGACGGGATCCTCGCCACCCCGGTGGAGACGGTCCCCGGCCGTGACGTCCCGGCGGCCCACCGCCGACTGCGTCAGCTGGTCGAGGAGTACGAGCCGATCGAGGTCGTCGTCGGACTCCCGCGCTCCCTCAAGGGGGGCGAGGGACCGGCCGCGGTAAAGGTTCGGGCCTTCGCCCAGGAGCTGGCCAAGGGCATCAAGCCCGTCCCGGTGCGTCTGGTCGACGAGCGGATGACCACGGTGACGGCCAGTCAGGGACTGCGCGCCTCAGGGGTGAAGGCCAAGAAGGGCCGATCGGTGATCGACCAGGCAGCCGCTGTGATCATCCTCCAGCAGGCCCTGGAATCCGAACGGGTGTCAGGTAAAGCACCCGGCGAGGGCGTCGAAGTGGTCATCTGATCGCGATACGGTAACGTTCCGCGCGACTGCGCCGCTGATTCGAACAGCCGGTGCACAGCAAGAGGCGGAACGGAGAGCGGGCCCGACGAAGGCCTCGTGATCGCCCCGCCTCGCGGCTCTAGGGGTTTGATGACTGAGTATGGCCGGGGCCAGGGCTCCGAACCGTGGCATCCGGAGGACCCGTTGTACGGGGACGACGGATGGGGTGGACAGCAGGCCCACGCGGGCCAGCAGTCCCCCTACGGCGGCCAGCCACAGCATTATCCGGAGCAGCCGCAGCAGCAGCAGCAGTACTACGACGGCGGCTGGGGCGAGGGCCAGCAGGCCCCCTACGGTCAGGCGCAGCAGTATCAGCAGTACGACCAGTACGACCAGCAGTACTACGCGGGTCAGGGACAGCAGCAGTCGTACGACCAGCAGGCCTGGGGCCAGGGCACACATACGCATGTCCAGTACACGGACCCGCAGGACCCCTACGCCCAGCAGGCGTCCGCCGGGTACGGCGGCGAGCAGCCCGACTACTACGGCACCCAGGACGCCTACCCGCCGCCCGAGCCGCCGAGCCGCCGCCAGGCCGAGCCCGAACCGCCGCAGACCGACTGGGACCCGGGCCCCGACCAGGGCGAACACGCCTTCTTCGCCGGTGACGGCGACGGTGATGCGGACGAGGACGACGAGGACGTCGACCCGGGTGAGGGTCGCAAGGGCCGCGGCGGCAAGAAGCCGAAGAAGAAGAGCCGTAACGGCGTCGCCTGTCTCGTCCTCGTGCTGGTCTTCGGCGGCGGTGCCGCCGGTGTCGGCTATTTCGGCTGGCAGTTCTACCAAAATCGTTTCGGCCCGGCGCCGGACTACGCGGGCCAGGGTGACGGCGCCCAGGTCACGGTCGTCATCCCCAAGGGTGCCGGCGGCTATGTGATCGGGCAGAAGCTGAAGGAGGCGGGCGTCGTCAAGAGCGTCGACGCCTTCGTCTCGGCGCAGCAGTCGAACCCCGACGGCAAGAAGATCCAGGACGGCGTCTACACACTCGAGAAGCAGATGTCGGCCGCCAGTGCGGTCGAACTGATGCTCAGCCCGAAGAGCCGCAGCAATCTGATCATCGCCGAGGGCACGCGCAACGCCTCCGTCTACAAGCTGATCGACGCGCGTCTCGGTGTCACCGACGGCACCACGGCGAAGATCGCCAAGCAGGACTACAAGAAGCTCGGCCTGCCCTCCTGGGCGCTGAACCACCCCAACCTCAAGGATCCGCTGGAAGGATTCCTCTACCCGTCCAGCTACGCGGTCAGCAAGGGCCAGAAGCCCGAGGCGGTCCTGAAGGACATGGTCACCCGGGCCAACGACAAGTACGAGGAACTGGGCCTGCGGACCAAGGCCAAGAGCCTCGGTCTCGACAGTCCCTGGCAGCTGCTCACCGTGGCGAGCCTGGTACAGGCCGAGGGCACGAGCCACGACGACTTCCGCAAGATGGCCGAGGTCGTCTACAACCGCCTCAAGCCCGGCAACCCCGAGACCTACGGCTCGCTGGAGTTCGACTCGACGTACAACTACGTCAAGAACCAGAGCAAGATCGACCTGAGCATCGCCGAGCTGCGCAAGTACAACAACCCGTACAACACGTACTACGTCAAGGGACTGCCGCCCGGCCCGATCGACAACCCCGGCGAGGAGGCGATCAAGGGCGCGCTCGACCCGACGCACGACGGCTGGTACTACTTCATCTCCCTGGACGGCAAGACCAGCAAGTTCACCAAGACGCTGGCCGAGCACGACAGGCTGGTCCAGGAGTTCAACTCGTCGAGGACCAAGAACTGATGGCAACACCCCACCGGGCGGCCGTGCTCGGCTCGCCCATCGCCCACTCGCTGTCGCCCCGGCTGCACACCGCGGCGTACCGGGCGCTGGGCCTGGACGACTGGTCGTACGACAGGTTCGAGATCGACGAGGCGGCACTGCCCGGTTTCCTCGGCGGGCTCGGTCCCGAGTGGGCCGGGCTGTCGCTGACCATGCCGCTCAAGCGCGCGGTCATCCCGCTGCTGGACGAGATCACCGACACGGCGGCCTCGGTGGAGGCCGTGAACACCGTGGTCTTCCGTCCGGACGGGCGGAAGGTCGGCGACAACACCGACATCCCGGGCCTGATCGCCGCCCTGGAGGAGCGGGGCGTGGAGAAGGTGGAGTCGGCGGCCATTCTCGGCGCCGGGGCCACCGCGTCCTCGGCCCTCGCGGCCCTGGCCAGGCTGTGCGGCGGCGAGGTCACCGTGTACGTGCGCAGCGAGCGGCGCGCCGACGAGATGCGGCAGTGGGGCAGCAGGCTCGGTGTGCGGGTCCGCCCGGCGGACTGGGCCGAGGCGGTACGGGCCTTCGAGGCGCCCCTGGTGATCTCGACGACGCCCGCCGGGGGCACCGACCAGCTCGCCGCGTCGCTCCCCGACCGGGTCGGCACGCTCTTCGACGTCCTGTACGACCCCTGGCCCACCCCGCTCGCCGCCGCCTGGCGGGACCGTGGCGGGCAGGTGCTCAGCGGCCTCGATCTGCTGGTGCACCAGGCCGTCTTCCAGTTCCGCCAGTTCACCGGTGACCCGCGCTCTCCGCTGGCCGCGATGCGCGAGGCCGCCCGACCGGTCTGATCTGTCCGTCTGCCGGACTCGGATCTGAGCCGCCCCCGGGGCGTGGGAGGATCGGAGGTGGCGGGCCAGATCCGCGCACCTGGTCGCGCCGTCGCCGTACGCGAGGACGCGCGTACGCAGCAGTACGAGGGCGCGAGCACTGAGGAGCACCGTTGAGCAGGTTGCGCTGGCTGACCGCGGGGGAGTCCCACGGTCCCGCACTCGTGGCGACGCTGGAGGGTCTTCCCGCCGGTGTGCCGATCACCACGGAGATGGTGGCGGACCACCTGGCCCGGCGCCGGCTCGGCTATGGACGCGGTGCGCGCATGAAGTTCGAGCAGGACGAGGTCACCTTCATCGGCGGTGTGCGCCACGGTCTGACCCTCGGCTCGCCGGTGGCCATCATGGTGGGCAACACCGAGTGGCCCAAGTGGGAGCAGGTCATGGCGGCCGACCCCATCGACCCCGAGATCCTCGCCGGTCTTGCCCGCAACGCCCCGCTGACCCGTCCCCGGCCCGGCCACGCGGACCTGGCGGGCATGCAGAAGTACGGCTTCGACGAGGCCCGCCCGATCCTGGAGCGTGCCTCGGCGCGGGAGACGGCGGCCCGGGTGGCGCTGGGCGCGGTCGCCCGCTCGTACCTCAAGGAGACGGCCGGCATCGAGATCGTCAGCCATGTCGTGGAGCTGTGCTCGGTGAAGGCCCCGCAGGGCACCTACCCCACCCCGGCGGATGTGGAGAAGCTGGACGCCGACCCGCTGCGCTGCCTGGACGCGGACACCTCCAAGGCGATGGTGGCGGAGGTCGACCAGGCCCACAAGGACGGCGACACCCTGGGCGGTGTCGTGGAGGTGCTGGCCTACGGGGTGCCGGTGGGCCTGGGCTCGCACGTGCACTGGGACCGCAGGCTGGACGCCCGGCTGGCGGGTGCGCTGATGGGCATCCAGGCGATCAAGGGCGTCGAGGTCGGTGACGGGTTCGAGCTGGCGCGGGTGCCGGGCTCCAAGGCGCACGACGAGATCGTGGGCACGCCGGAGGGCATCCGGCGCGTCTCGGGCCGTTCCGGCGGCACCGAGGGCGGTCTGTCCACGGGCGAGCTGCTGCGGGTGCGGGCGGCGATGAAGCCGATCGCGACCGTGCCGCGGGCTTTGCAGACGGTGGACGTGGCCACCGGCGAGGCGACGCAGGCGCACCACCAGCGCTCCGACGTCTCGGCCGTCCCGGCGGCCGGCATCGTGGCTGAGGCGATGGTGGCGCTGGTGCTGGCGGACGCGGTGGCGGAGAAGTTCGGCGGTGACAGCGTGGCCGAGACCCGCCGCAACGTGCGCTCCTACCTCGAGAACCTGGCCATCCGGTGAGCGGGCCGCTTCTGGTCCTGGTCGGTCCGATGGGCGTGGGCAAGTCCACTGTCGGGCAGCTGATCGCGGGGCGGCTCGGGGTGGGCTACCGGGACACGGACGACGACATCGTCGCCGAGCAGGGCCGCAGCGTCGCGGAGATCTTCGTCGACGAGGGCGAGCCGGTCTTCCGGGCGGTCGAGAAGGCGGCCGTGCACCGGGCGCTCGGCGAGCACGAGGGGGTGCTGGCGCTGGGCGGCGGCTCGATCCTGGACGCGGACACCCGCGCGCTGCTGGCCGGGCAGCGGGTGGTCTACCTCTCGATGGACGTCGAGGAGGCCGTCAAGCGCACCGGGTTGAACGCGGCCCGTCCGCTGCTCGCGGTCAACCCGCGCAAGCAGTGGCGCGAGCTGATGGAGGCCCGGCGGCACCTGTACGAGGAGGTCGCCACCGTGGTGGTGGCCACCGACGGCCGTACACCCGAAGAAGTCACTGAAGTCGTCCTGGACGCTTTGGAGTTGAAGCAGGCATGAGCGAGGCAGTCACCCGGATCCAGGTCGGCGGGAGCGCGGGCAGCGACCCGTACGAGGTTCTGGTGGGCCGTCAACTGCTGGGCGAGCTGGCCGGGTTGGTGGGGGAGAAGGCCAGGCGGGTGGCCGTGATCCACCCCGAGGCGCTCGCCGAGACCGGTGACGCGCTGCGCGCCGATCTGGCCGAGCAGGGCTACGAGGCCGTCGCCATCCAGGTGCCCAACGCGGAGGAGGCCAAGACCGCCGAGGTCGCCGCCTACTGCTGGAAGGCACTCGGCCAGTCCGGGTTCACCCGCACCGACGTCATCGTCGGCGTGGGCGGTGGCTCGACCACCGACCTGGCCGGATTCGTCGCCGCGAGCTGGCTGCGCGGTGTGCGCTGGATCGCCGTCCCCACCACCGTGCTGGCGATGGTGGACGCGGCCGTCGGCGGCAAGACCGGCATCAACACCGCCGAGGGCAAGAACCTGGTGGGCGCCTTCCACCCGCCGGCCGGTGTCCTGTGCGACCTGGCGGCCCTCGACTCCCTCCCGGTCAACGACTACGTCTCCGGACTCGCCGAGATCATCAAGGCGGGCTTCATCGCCGACCCGGTGATCCTGGAGCTCATCGAGTCCGACCCGGAGGCCGCCCGCACCCCGGCCGGCCCGCACACCGCCGAGCTCATCGAGCGCTCGATCCGCGTCAAGGCCGAAGTGGTGTCCTCGGACCTGAAGGAAGCGGGCCTGCGCGAGATCCTCAACTACGGCCACACGCTCGGCCACGCCATCGAGAAGAACGAGCGCTACAAGTGGCGGCACGGTGCCGCGGTCGCGGTCGGCATGCACTTCGCCGCCGAACTCGGCCGACTGGCGGGCAGGTTGGACGACGCGACGGCGGACCGCCACCGCACGATCCTGGAATCCGTCGGTCTTCCCCTCCACTACCGCTACGACCAGTGGCCCAAGCTGCTGGAGACGATGAAGGTCGACAAGAAGTCCCGCGGCGACCTCCTGCGCTTCATCGTCCTGGACGGCCTCGCCAAGCCGACCGTCCTGGAGGGACCCGACCCGGCCGTGCTGCTCGCCGCGTACGGCGAAGTGGGCGAGTAAGTCTCACCACGCACCATCCGTCCGATGTGCCTTGCCCATAAGGGCACTTCACACCGTCCCCGGCCGTTCACCAAACGGCGGCCGGGGACGGTACCGTTCGGTAGGGAGCGGGGTGCCACCCCGCTGCCAGCGCCAATTTGCCTGACGAGACGGAGTGGCACCGGATGCAGCACGCAGTGGGTTCTCCGCTGCCGCCGCCCCACCAGCCGGGGCAGGGACCGGCCGCCGGCCGGCCACCGGCCGCACAGCACCCGGGCCACCCCGGCCCGCACCAGGGCTCGGCCCCCGTTCCTCCGCCACCCCCCGCCCCGGCCTTCCCCGGAGCACCCGCGGCCCCGGTCCCCCCGGCCCCGCACCACGCGCCACTGCCGCCGGACACCACGGGCCATGTTCCGCTGCCCCCCGGTGCCCCGGTCGCCGTACCCAGCGCCCCGCCCACCACGGCGACGGCCCCCGACCCCACCGGCACGACGCTCGCCGTGCTGCTGATCGGGCCGGCAGGCGCCGGCAAGACCAGCGTCGCCAAGTACTGGGCCGACCACCGGCGTGTCCCCACGGCCCACATCAGCCTCGACGACGTCCGCGAATGGGTCCGTTCGGGCTTCGCCAACCCGCAGTCCGGATGGAACGACCACTCCGAGGCGCAGTACCGGCTCGCCCGCCGCACCTGCGGCTTCGCCGCCCGCAACTTCCTCGCCAACGGCATCTCCTGCATCCTCGACGACGCCGTCTTTCCCGACCGCCCGGTGGTCGGCCTCGGCGGCTGGAAGCGCCACGTGGGTCCCGGTCTCCTGCCGGTCGTCCTTCTGCCCGGCCTCGAGATCGTCCTGGAACGCAACGCGGAACGCTCGGGCAACCGCCGCCTCACCGACGAGGAGGTGGCCCGCATCCACGGCCGTATGGCGGGCTGGTACGGCTCGGGCCTGCCGATCATCGACAACAGCCAGCTGGACATCCCCCAGACGGCCCGGGTCCTGGACGACGTCCTGGCCCGCTCGATCGCGAGCCCCCCGAACTGGTAGACCGGGGAGGAGCGGATGCCCTGCGTCTCTCGGCGGCACCCGGTCCCCCGAACGGCACCCTCCCAACCGGCACAAATCGCCCACCCCTCCTACGCTCATCTCATGTCAGAGATGTACGCGATCCGCCGAAACCGGCTAAGGGAGCAGTGCAACGCCGCCGGCAACGCGGCAGCGATCGTCTCCCTCCCCGCCAACGTCCGCTACCTCGCGGGCCCCGCCCCCCGGGGCGCCGTCCTCCTGCTGGGCAGGAGCGAGGACGTCCTGGTCCGCCCCTACGAGGAGCGCTCCACCGACGGGCGTCCCGACGACAACCTCAGGCTCCACGCCCTGCCCGGCCCCGGCGATCCTGCGGTGGCCGCCGCCGGTCTCGCGAAGGCACAAGGCATCGACTCCCTCGCCCTGGAGGAACACCACCTCACCGTCGCCCGCCACCGCGAACTCCGATCGGTCGTACCGAGGCTCCGCCTCGCGGACATCGGCTGCGCGGTCGAGCAGCTCAGGGTCGTCAAGGACGAGGAGGAGATCTCCTGCCTCCGCATCGGCGCCGAGATCGCCGACCAGGCCCTGGGTGAACTCCTGGAGTCCATCCTCGTCGGCCGCACCGAACGCCACCTCGCCCTCGAACTGGAACGCCGTCTCGTCGACCACGGCGCCGACGGCCCCGCGTTCCCCACCTCCGTCGCCACCGGCCCCAACGCCGGCCGTCGGGCCCACCGCCCCACCGACCGCCGGGTCGAGGAGGGCGACTTCCTCTCCGTCTGCCTCGGGGCGACCTACCGCGGCTACCGCTGCGAGATCGGCCGCACGTTCGTCATCGGGACCTCGCCCGCCGACTGGCAGATCCAGCTCTACGACCTCGTCTTCGCCGCTCAGCGCGCCGGACGCGAGGCGCTGGCGCCGGGAGCCGCCCACCGTGACGTGGACCGGGCGGCTCGGCAGGTGCTGGACTCCGCGGGGTACACCCAGGGCCTGCCCCCGCTGATCGGCCACGGTGTCGGACTCGAAATCGACGAGGACCCGCAGCTGGCCCCTTCGGCCATGGGTAAACTGGACGCTTGCGTGCCGGTCACCGTCGAACCGGGGGTCCACCTCCCGGGCCGGGGCGGCGTCCGGATCGATGACACGCTCGTCGTCCGCCCCGAGGCGGACGGCGGACCCGAGCTACTCACCATCACGACCAAGGAGCTGCTCGCACTATAGGCAATGTGCGTGCGCCGGGGTCGTCCACGTCAGTCCAGGAGATTCCGCAACCGTGGCTTCCACGAACGACCTCAAGAACGGCCTTGTGCTCAAGCTCGAAGGCGGCCAGCTCTGGTCCGTCGTCGAGTTCCAGCACGTCAAGCCCGGCAAGGGCCCGGCCTTCGTGCGCACCAAGCTCAAGAACGTGCTCTCGGGCAAGGTCGTCGACAAGACCTTCAACGCCGGCGTCAAGGTCGAGACGGCCACTGTCGACAAGCGCGACATGCAGTTCTCGTACATGGACGGCGAGTACTTCGTCTTCATGGACATGGAGACCTACGACCAGCTGATGGTCGACCGCAAGGCCGTCGGCGACGCCGCCAACTTCCTCATCGAGGGCTTCACCGCCACCGTCGCCCAGCACGAGGGCGAGGTGCTCTTCGTCGAGCTGCCGGCCGCCGTCGAACTCGTCGTCCAGGAGACCGAGCCGGGCCTGCAGGGCGACCGCTCCACCGGCGGCACCAAGCCCGCCACCCTGGAGACCGGCCACCAGATCCAGGTCCCGCTCTTCATCACCACCGGTGAGAAGATCAAGGTCGACACCCGGACCAGCGACTACCTCGGCCGGGTGAACAGCTAACCGTGGCTGCCCGCAACACGGCCCGCAAGCGCGCCTTCCAGATCCTCTTCGAGGGCGACCAGCGCGGAGTCGACGTCCTGACGGTCCTCGCGGACTGGATCCGGCTCTCCCGGGACGACCCCCGGCAGCCGCCGGTGAGTGAGTACACGATGCAGCTGGTCGAGGGCTACGCCAAGCAGGCGAAGCGGATCGACGAGCTGATCGCGCAGTACTCGGTCGGCTGGACGCTGGACCGCATGCCGGTCGTGGACCGCAACATCCTGCGCCTGGGCGCCTACGAGCTGATCTGGGTCGACGAGGTCCCGGACGCCGTGGTCCTCGACGAGATGGTGCAGCTCGCCAAGGAGTTCTCCACGGACGAGTCGCCGGCGTTCGTCAACGGCCTGCTGGGCCGGCTCAAGGAGCTCAAGCCCTCGCTGCGCCGCGAAGAGGCGTAACAGGGGTACGGCATCGCCAGGGGGCCCGCAGCGTGACTGCTGCGGGCCCCCTGGCGTTCCGGGGCCGAAGCGGCCTCAGAGAGGCTGAGAAAGCCGCCGGGGTGGCCGGAACCATGAAGTCCCGGCCACCCCGGCGGCACGTTTCTGCTGGGGAGCCGTGCGGCTCAGCCCTCCTCGTGGGAGGCCACCGCGCGACGCGCGTCGGCGTCCAGCACGCCCCAGCTGATCAGCTGCTCGGTGAGGACCGAGGGCGACTGGTCGTAGATGACGGCGAGTGTGCGCAGGTCGTCCTGGCGGATCGAGAGCACCTTGCCGTTGTAGTCACCGCGCTGCGACTGGATCGTGGCCGCGTAGCGCTGCAGGGGGCCCGCCTTCTCGGCCGGCACGGTGGCCAGCCGCTCCAGGTCGAGGACCAGCTTCGGCGGGGGCTCGGCCGCGCCGCCCGGAGTGGTGCCCGGGAGCAGTTCCTGAACGGGAACGCCATAGAAATCCGCCAGTTCGGCAAGACGCTGTACGGTCACCGCGCGGTCACCGCGCTCGTACGAACCGACCACGACCGCCTTCCAGCGTCCCTGGCTCTTCTCCTCGACACCGTGGAGGGAAAGGCCCTGCTGGGTGCGGATGGCCCGGAGCTTGGCCCCGAGCTGTTTGGCGTATTCGCTGGACATATAGCTCCCCGGACACTGTGTCGACGCGGCTGCGGAGGTTCCGCGGCCGCGCGTCTGGTAACTCACTGTGAGGTTACGCAGCGTGATTCTTCTGCGTCAAGCCGAATGGTCCACCCCGACTCTTCCGTGGTGGCGGTGGCCGATTGGGCCAGGGGGGTGATCAGGCGTGTCGTGGAGGCCTGCTACCGTTGATGGCGCAAATCCGACGTCCTTTAAGGTCCGTCCCGTGAGGCGGAGAAGGAGGTCCGTTTCGTATGGACACGCAGGACACGTCCGGGATTCCGGCGTCCGATGCCCGGCCCGTGCTCGAAGGCCCTGACATCGCGCGGGTACTGACCCGTATCGCCCACGAGATCGTCGAGCGCGCCAAGGGCGCCGACGACGTGGTGCTCCTCGGCATTCCGACCCGAGGCGTCTTCCTCGCCCAGCGGCTCGCCGCCAAGCTCGAGGAGATCACCGACCGCAAGATCCCGTGCGGTTCGCTCGACATCACCATGTACCGCGACGACCTGCGCATGCATCCGCCGCGTGCGCTGGCCCGCACCGAGATCCCCGGTGACGGCATCGACGGCAAGCTGGTCGTCCTCGTCGACGACGTGCTCTTCTCCGGCCGGACCGTCAGAGCCGCCCTCGACGCCCTGAACGACGTCGGGCGCCCGCGCGCGGTGCAGCTGGCGGTCCTGGTCGACCGGGGCCACCGCGAACTGCCCATCCGCGCCGACTACGTCGGCAAGAACCTCCCCACGTCGCTGCGGGAGACGGTCAAGGTCCAGCTCGCCGAGGAGGACGGTCGCGACACCGTGCTGCTCGGCGCGAAGCAGACCCAGTAGCGGCCGCTTGGCGCGCCTCCTTTCGGCGCGCCCTGGTCTGCCCGGAATCTCCAGAATCCCGAATTGCCTTACGGAGCCTGACAGATGCAGCGTCATCTCATCTCGGCCGCCGACCTCACCCGCGACGACGCCGTCCTGATCCTCGACACCGCCGAGGAGATGGCCCGGGTCGCGGACCGGCCGATCAAGAAACTGCCGACCCTGCGCGGCCGTACGATCGTCAACCTCTTCTTCGAGGACTCCACGCGCACGCGTATCTCCTTCGAAGCCGCCGAGAAGCGCCTCTCGGCCGACGTCATCAACTTCTCCGCCAAGGGCTCCAGCGTCTCCAAGGGCGAGTCCCTGAAGGACACCGCCCAGACCCTGGAGGCCATGGGCGTCGACGCCGTGGTCATCCGGCACGGCGCATCCGGCGCCCCCTACCGCCTCGCCAACTCCGGCTGGATCGACGCCGCCGTCATCAACGCCGGCGACGGCACCCACCAACACCCCACTCAGGCCCTGCTGGACGCGTTCACCATGCGCCGCCGGCTCGTCGGCCGGGACGCCGGGCTCGGGCAGGACCTGGCCGGCCGGCGCATCACCATCGTCGGCGACGTCCTGCACAGCAGGGTCGCCCGCTCCAACGTCGACCTGCTGCACACGCTCGGCGCCGAGGTCACCCTGGTCGCCCCGCCCACCCTGGTGCCGGTCGGCGTGGAGACCTGGCCCTGCGAGGTGTCGTACGACCTCGACTCCACGCTCACCAAGTCCGACGCGGTGATGATGCTGCGGGTCCAGCGCGAGCGTATGAACGCGGCCTTCTTCCCGACCGAGCGCGAGTACTCGCGGCGCTACGGCCTCGACGGCGACCGCATGGCGCGGATGCCGGAGCACGCCATCGTGATGCACCCCGGTCCGATGGTCCGCGGCATGGAGATCACCGCCGAGGTCGCCGACTCCGACCGCTGCACCGTCGTCGAGCAGGTCGCAAACGGAGTCTCCATCCGGATGGCCGTCCTGTACCTGCTGCTCGGCGGCGCCGAGCCCGCCGTCACCCACGCCCGTATCGAGGAGAAGTAAGACAGATGAGCAAGATCCTGATCCGTGGCGCGAAGGTGCTCGGCGGCGAGGCGCAGGACGTCCTGATCGACGGCGCCCTCATCGAGGCGGTCGGCAGCGGGCTGTCGGCCGAGGGGGCGGAGGTCGTCGAGGCCGACGGCAAGGTGCTGCTGCCCGGCCTCGTCGACCTGCACACGCATCTGCGCGAGCCGGGACGCGAGGACTCCGAGACCGTGCTGACCGGTACGCGCGCGGCCGCGAGCGGCGGCTACACGGCCGTCTTCGCCATGGCCAACACCTTCCCGGTCGCCGACACCGCCGGTGTCGTCGAGCAGGTCTACCGGCTCGGCCAGGAGCACGGCTACTGCGACGTACAGCCCATCGGCGCCGTGACCGTCGGCCTGGAGGGCAGGAAGCTCGCCGAGCTGGGCGCCATGCACGAGTCGGCCGCCGGGGTCACCGTCTTCTCGGACGACGGCAAGTGCGTCGACGACGCGGTGATCATGCGGCGCGCCCTGGAGTACGTGAAGGCCTTCGGCGGGGTCGTCGCCCAGCACGCGCAGGAGCCGCGGCTGACCGAGGGCGCCCAGATGAACGAGGGGATCGTCTCCGCCGAGCTGGGACTCGGGGGCTGGCCGGCGGTGGCCGAGGAATCGATCATCGCCCGGGACGTCCTGCTCGCCGAGCACGTCGGCTCCCGCGTGCACATCTGCCACCTGTCGACCGCGGGCTCGGTCGAGATCGTCCGCTGGGCCAAGTCCCGCGGCATCGACGTCACCGCCGAGGTCACCCCGCACCACCTGCTCCTCACGGACGAGCTGGTGCGCACCTACAACCCGGTCTACAAGGTCAACCCGCCGCTGCGCACCGAGCGCGACGTGCTGGCCCTGCGCGAGGCGCTCGCCGACGGCACGATCGACATCGTCGCCACCGACCACGCCCCGCACCCGCACGAGGACAAGGACTGCGAGTGGGCCGCGGCCGCCATGGGGATGGTGGGCCTGGAGACCGCGTTGTCAGTGGTGCAGGAGACCATGGTGGAGACGGGCCTGCTGGACTGGGCCGGGGTCGCCGAGCGCATGTCCTTCAAGCCCGCGCAGATCGGGCGGGCAAAGGGACACGGGCGTCCCGTCTCGGCTGGTGAGCCCGCCAACCTCGCGCTCGTCGACACGGCATACCGTGGGTCGGTGGACCCCGCGGGCTTCGCCTCGCGCAGCCGGAACACCCCGTACGAGGGGCGTGAGCTGCCGGGCCGTGTGACGCACACCTGGCTCCGGGGCAAGGCCACGCTCGTCGACGGGAAGCTCACGTGACACCAGTAACCCTGCTCGCCGCCTCACTCGCCGCCGAGAAGAAGTCGGCCGAGGTCACCGACTGGGCCGCGCGGGTCGGCTGGCTGGTCGGCCTCGCCCTCTTCGTCGCGCTCGTCTACTGGCTGATGCGCGAGGGCTGGAAATGGCGCGGCACGCTCCAGGGGGACATCCCCGAACTGCCCGCGTCGCCGGCGGAGCCCGGCGAGGCGAGACTGACGATGAGCGGCCGCTACCACGGCTCCACGACCGCCGGTCAGTGGCTCGACCGCATCGTGGCCCACGGCCTCGGCACCCGCAGCCGGGTCGAGCTCACCCTGACGGACGCGGGACTGGACGTCGTACGCCCCGGCGCGAGCGACTTCTTCGTCCCGCTGGCGCAGCTGCGCGAGGCCCGGCTCGACAAGGGCATCGCCGGCAAGGTGCTGACCGAGGGCGGGCTGCTCGTGGTGACGTGGGCGCACGGCGAGAGGCTGATCGACTCCGGGTTCCGCTCGGACCACGCGGCCGAGCACACCGAGTGGGTCGACACCCTGAACCAGATGATCAACAAGACGGAAGGCGCACGATGACAACCTCCACCAGGGGAGCCGCCCGGGTTCCCGCCGTACTCGTCCTGGAGGACGGCCGGACCTTCCGCGGCCGCGCCTACGGGGCCGTGGGGGTGACCTTCGGCGAGGCGGTCTTCTCGACCGGCATGACCGGCTACCAGGAGACTCTCACCGACCCGTCGTACGACCGTCAGATCGTCGTCGCCACCGCCCCGCAGATCGGCAACACCGGCTGGAACGACGAGGACGACGAGTCCAAGCGGATCTGGGTCTCCGGCTACGTCGTCCGCGACCCCGCGCGCGTGCCGTCCAACTGGCGCGCCAAGCGCTCCCTGGACGACGAACTGGTCGCGCAGGGCGTCGTGGGCATCAGCGGCATCGACACCCGCGCCCTCACCCGCCATCTGCGCGAACGCGGCTCCATGCGCGCCGGGATCTTCAGCGGGGACGCGATCGCCGCCGAGGACGAGCTCCTCGCGCGCGTGCAGGCCCAGCCCCACATGAAGGGCGCCTCGCTGTACGAGGAGGTCGCCACCCGGGAGGCCTACGTCGTCCCGGCGGTCGGCGAGAAGAAGTTCACCGTCGCCGCGATCGACCTCGGCATCAAGGGCATGACCCCGCACCGCATGGCCGAGCGCGGCATCGAGGTGCACGTCCTGCCCGCCACGGCCACCGCCGACGAGGTCTACGCCGTCAATCCCGACGGAGTGTTCTTCTCCAACGGCCCCGGCGACCCGGCCACCGCCGACGGGCCGGTCGAGCTGATGACCGCCGTCCTGGAGCGGAGGACGCCGCTGTTCGGCATCTGCTTCGGCAACCAGATCCTGGGCCGCGCCCTCGGCTTCGGCACCTACAAGCTGAAGTACGGCCACCGCGGCATCAACCAGCCCGTGCAGGACCGTACGACCGGCAAGGTCGAGGTCACCGCCCACAACCACGGCTTCGCCGTGGACGCGCCGCTCGACAAGGTCAGTGAGACGAAATTCGGGCGCGCCGAGGTCTCCCACGTCTGCCTCAACGACGACGTGGTCGAGGGCCTGCAACTGCTCGACCAGCCTGCCTTCAGCGTCCAGTACCACCCCGAAGCGGCCGCCGGCCCGCACGACGCCGCGTACCTGTTCGACCGCTTCGTAACCCTGATGGAGGGCCAGCGTGCCTAAGCGCACCGATATCCAGTCCGTCCTGGTCATCGGCTCCGGCCCGATCGTCATCGGCCAGGCCGCCGAGTTCGACTACTCCGGCACCCAGGCCTGCCGCGTCCTGCGGTCCGAGGGCCTGCGGGTCATCCTGGTGAACTCCAACCCGGCGACGATCATGACCGACCCGGAGATCGCCGACGCCACCTACGTCGAGCCGATCACCCCGGAGTTCGTGGAGAAGATCATCGCCAAGGAGCGGCCCGACGCCCTCCTGCCCACGCTGGGCGGCCAGACGGCCCTCAACACGGCCATCTCGCTGGACGAGAACGGCGTCCTGGCCAAGTACGGCGTCGAGCTGATCGGCGCCAACGTCGAGGCGATCCACAAGGGCGAGGACCGCGACCAGTTCAAGCTGGTCGTCGAGGCCGTCCGCCAGAAGATCGGGCACGGCGAGTCCGCCCGCTCGGTCATCTGCCACTCCATGGAGGACGTCCTCGCGGGCGTCGACACCCTCGGCGGCTACCCGGTGGTCGTCCGCCCGTCCTTCACCATGGGCGGCGCCGGCTCCGGCTTCGCGCACGACGAGGAGGAGCTGCGCCGCATCGCCGGCCAGGGCCTGACCCTCTCGCCGACCACCGAGGTGCTCCTGGAGGAGTCCATCCTCGGCTGGAAGGAGTACGAGCTGGAGCTGATGCGCGACAAGCACGACAACGTCGTGGTCGTCTGCTCCATCGAGAACTTCGACCCCATGGGTGTGCACACCGGCGACTCCATCACCGTCGCGCCCGCGATGACGCTCACCGACCGCGAGTACCAGATCCTGCGGGACATCGGCATCGCCGTGATCCGCGAGGTCGGCGTCGACACCGGCGGCTGCAACATCCAGTTCGCGGTCAACCCCGAGGACGGCCGCGTGATCGTCATCGAGATGAACCCGCGCGTGTCGCGCTCCTCGGCCCTCGCCTCCAAGGCGACCGGCTTCCCGATCGCCAAGATCGCCGCCAAGCTCGCCGTCGGCTACACCCTCGACGAGATCCCGAACGACATCACCCAGGAGACCCCGGCCTCCTTCGAGCCCACGCTCGACTACGTGGTCGTCAAGGCCCCGCGGTTCGCCTTCGAGAAGTTCCCGCAGGCCGACTCCACGCTGACCACCACCATGAAGTCGGTCGGCGAGGCCATGGCCATCGGCCGGAACTTCCCCGAGGCCTTCCAGAAGGCGCTGCGCTCGCTGGAGAAGAAGGGCAGCCAGTTCACCTTCGTCGGCGAGCCCGGCGACAAGGGACAGCTGCTGCAGGCGGCGGTCCGCCCGACCGACGGCCGGATCAACACCGTCATGCAGGCCATCCGTGCGGGCGCCACGCCCGAGGAGGTCTTCGAGTACACGAAGATCGACCCCTGGTTCGTCGACCAGCTCTTCCTGATCAAGGAGATCGCCGACGAGCTGGCCGAGGCCGTGGAGCTCACACCCGACCTGCTGGCCGAGGCCAAGCGGCACGGTTTCTCCGACCAGCAGATCGGTGAGATCCGGGGCCTGCGCGAGGACGTCGTGCGCGAGGTGCGGCACGCGCTGCGCATCCGCCCGGTCTACAAGACGGTCGACACCTGCGCCGCCGAGTTCGCGGCGAAGACGCCGTACTTCTACTCCTCCTACGACGAGGAGACGGAGGTCGCGCCGCGCGAGAAGCCGGCCGTGATCATCCTGGGCTCCGGTCCGAACCGCATCGGCCAGGGCATCGAGTTCGACTACTCCTGTGTGCACGCCTCCTTCGCGCTGAGCGACGCCGGGTACGAGACCGTGATGGTCAACTGCAACCCGGAGACCGTCTCCACGGACTACGACACCTCCGACCGCCTGTACTTCGAGCCGCTGACGCTCGAGGACGTGCTGGAGATCGTCCACGCCGAGCAGCAGGCCGGCCCGGTGGCCGGTGTCGTCGTCCAACTGGGCGGCCAGACCCCGCTCGGCCTCGCGCAGGCCCTCAAGGACAACGGCGTGCCGATCGTCGGCACGTCCCCGGAGGCGATCCACGCAGCCGAGGACCGCGGCGCCTTCGGGCGCGTGCTCGCCGAGGCGGGCCTGCCGGCCCCCAAGCACGGCACCGCCACCACCTTCGCCGAGGCCAAGGCCATCGCCGACGAGATCGGCTACCCGGTCCTCGTGCGGCCGTCGTACGTCCTGGGCGGGCGCGGCATGGAGATCGTCTACGACGAGACCCGGCTCGCGACCTACATCGCCGAGTCGACCGAGATCAGCCCCTCCCGGCCGGTCCTGGTCGACCGCTTCCTCGACGACGCCATCGAGATCGACGTCGACGCGCTGTACGACGGCGAGGAGCTCTACCTCGGCGGCGTCATGGAGCACATCGAGGAGGCCGGCATCCACTCCGGCGACTCGGCCTGCGCGCTGCCGCCGATCACGCTGGGCGGCTTCGACATCAAGCGGCTGCGGGCCTCGACGGAGGCCATCGCCCGCGGCGTCGGCGTGCGCGGCCTGATCAACATCCAGTTCGCGCTGGCCGGCGACATCCTGTACGTCCTGGAGGCCAACCCGCGCGCGTCCCGCACGGTCCCCTTCACCTCCAAGGCGACCGCGGTGCCGCTCGCCAAGGCCGCCGCCCGCATCTCCCTGGGCGCGACCGTCGCCGAGCTGCGGGCGGAGGGTCTGCTCCCCGCCTCCGGTGACGGCGGCGAGCTCCCGCTGGACGCGCCGATCTCCGTCAAGGAGGCCGTCATGCCGTGGTCCCGCTTCCGCGACATCCAGGGGCGTGGCGTCGACACCGTCCTCGGTCCGGAGATGCGCTCCACCGGTGAGGTCATGGGCATCGACTCGGTCTTCGGCACGGCGTACGCCAAGTCGCAGGCCGGCGCCTACGGCCCGCTGCCCACCAAGGGCCGCGCGTTCATCTCGGTGGCCAACCGCGACAAGCGCTCGATGATCTTCCCGGCGCGCGAGCTGGTGGCGCACGGCTTCGAGCTGCTCGCCACCTCGGGCACGGCGGAGGTCCTCAAGCGCAACGGCATCAAGGCCACGGTCGTGCGCAAGCAGTTCGAGGGCACCGGCCCGAACGGTGAGAAGACCATCGTCCAGCTCATCCACGACGGCGAGGTCGACCTCATCGTCAACACCCCGTACGGCACCGGCGGCCGCCTCGACGGCTACGAGATCCGTACGGCGGCCGTGGCGCGGTCGGTCCCGTGCCTGACGACGGTCCAGGCGCTCGCCGCCGCCGTCCAGGGCATCGACGCCCTCAACCACGGTGACGTGGGCGTCCGTTCGCTCCAGGAACACGCGGAGCACCTGACCGCGGCCCGCGACTAGCAGCCGACGAGGGGGACACCGGAAACGGTGTCCCCCTCTGTATGAGGACCCATCCGAGGACACGCCTGAGATGTACAAGCTTTTCTTCCGTCTGGTTTTCACACGGATGGACCCGGAGCAGGCCCATTACCTGGCCTTCCGCTGGATCCGCCTCGCCGTCCGCATTCCCGTGCTGCGCACCTTCGTCGCCGCCGCCCTGGCCCCCCGCTACAAGGAGCTGCGCACCGAGGCCTTCGGGCTGCGCATGCACGGCCCCTTCGGGCTCGCCGCCGGCTTCGACAAGAACGCCGTCGCCGTGGACGGCATGTCGATGCTCGGCTTCGACCACGTCGAGATCGGCACGGTGACGGGGGAGGCCCAGCCGGGCAACCCCAAGAAGCGGCTGTTCCGGCTCGTGAAGGACCGGGCGCTCATCAACCGCATGGGCTTCAACAACGAGGGCTCGCTGGCCGTGGCGGCCCGTCTGGCGGCCCGTGAGCCGGTCTTCAGGACCGTCGTGGGCGTCAACATCGGCAAGACCAAGGTCGTCCCGGAGGCGGAGGCGGCCGGCGACTACGTGAAGTCGGCCGAGCGTCTTGCGCCGTACGCCGACTACCTGGTCGTGAACGTCTCGTCGCCGAACACGCCCGGCCTGCGCAACCTGCAGGCCACCGAGGCGCTGCGGCCCCTGCTGAGCGCCGTCCGCGAGGCCGCGGACCGGGTGGTGCGCAGCCGTCGCGTGCCGCTCCTGGTGAAGATCGCCCCGGACCTGGCGGACGAGGACGTCGACGCCGTCGCCGACCTGGCCGTCGAACTCGGCCTGGACGGGATCATCGCCACCAACACCACCATCGCGCGCGAGGGCCTCGGTCTGACCTCCGAACCCAGTCTCGTGAAGGAGACCGGCGGCCTGTCCGGCGCCCCCCTGAAGGCGCGCTCCCTGGAGGTACTGCGCCGCCTCTACGCGCGCGTGGGCGACCGCATCACCCTGGTGGGCGTCGGCGGCATCGAGAACGCAGAGGACGCGTGGCAGCGCATCCTCGCCGGGGCCACCCTCGTGCAGGGCTACAGCGCGTTCGTCTACCAGGGGCCCTTCTGGAGCCGGGCCGTCCACAAGGGACTCGCCGCGCGCCTGCGCACGAGCCCCTACGCCACCCTCGCCGACGCGGTCGGCGCCGATGTGAGGAAGACGGTATGACCTCGTACGAGCCCTTCGGCGCCCGGCTGCGCCGCGCCATGGACGAGCGCGGGCCGCTGTGCGTCGGCATCGACCCGCACGCCTCCCTGCTCACCGAGTGGGGCCTGAACGACGACGTGGCGGGCCTGGAGCGGTTCAGCCGCACGGTCGTGGAGGCGCTCGCCGACCGGGTCGCGGTCGTCAAGCCGCAGAGCGCGTTCTTCGAGCGGTTCGGATCCCGGGGCGTCGCCGTCCTGGAGAGGACCGTGGAGGAGGCCCGGGCGGCCGGCGCACTCGTCCTGATGGACGCCAAGCGCGGCGACATCGGCTCCACCATGGCCGCGTACGGCGAGGCCTTCCTGCACAAGGACTCCCCGCTGTTCTCGGACGCGCTGACCGTCTCGCCGTACCTCGGCTACGGCTCGCTCTCGCCGGCGATCGCCCTCGCGCGCGAGAGCGGCTCGGGGCTGTTCGTGCTCGCGCTGACCTCCAACCCGGAGGGCGGTGAGGTGCAGCACGCGGTGCGGGCGGATGGCCGGAACGTCGGAGCGACGATGCTGGGCCATCTGGCGGCCGAGAACACCGGGGAGGAGCCCCTGGGGTCCTTCGGAGCGGTCGTCGGCGCAACGCTGGGCGACCTGTCGTCGTACGACCTGGCCATCAACGGCCCGCTCCTCGCGCCCGGCGTCGGCGCGCAGGGGGCGACGGCCGCCGATCTTCCCGGTGTGTTCGGGGCGGCCGTCCGCAACGTCGTCCCGAACGTCAGCCGGGGTGTGCTGCGGCACGGTCCGGACGTCTCCGCGCTGCGTTCCGTCTCGGACCGTTTCGCGGACGAGATCCGGACCGCTGTGACGGCCTCCTGACCACCGTCAGAGGTGTTCGAGCCGCTCGATCGAGTCCTCCGATGAGTGGCTCGAGGCCCGCTTGAGCCTGAATACATCCTCAAATCCGGGGCATTATGTCCTAAATGTCCGGCCTGGCGGAGGCTGACCAGGACTTTTCCGCTGTTCTCGCTGACTCTGGCGGAGTTGGCCGCTAGTCTCCGACGAGAGTCACCGGGCGAGCGTGTTGCTCGTGGCTCCCCAGGTGTGGGGCGACTAGGTTCCTCACCGGTCCGTATCCGACAGTTCGACATCCGAGGTGACGTAGGCGTGGCTCTTCCGCCCCTTACCCCTGAACAGCGCGCAGCCGCGCTCGAAAAGGCCGCCGCGGCTCGCCGGGAGCGGGCCGAGGTCAAGAATCGACTCAAGCACTCCGGCGCCTCCCTGCACGAGGTCATCAAGCAGGGCCAGGAGAACGACGTCATCGGCAAGATGAAGGTCTCCGCGCTGCTCGAGTCCCTGCCGGGCGTGGGCAAGGTCCGCGCCAAGCAGATCATGGAGCGACTCGGCATCTCCGAGAGCCGCCGTGTGCGCGGTCTCGGTTCCAACCAGATCGCTTCCCTGGAGCGTGAGTTCGGCAGCACCGGCTCCTGAGGTCCGGAACCTCCGGATAGGGAGTCCCGGGCACTCCGGGATTGCTGGAATAATCGCTGCATGAGTGAACGTCCGCGGCTGACCGTGCTCTCCGGCCCCTCCGGGGTCGGCAAGAGCACGGTCGTCGCCCATATGCGCAAGGAACACCCCGAGGTCTGGCTCTCGGTGTCGGCGACGACCCGCAGACCCCGCCCGGGCGAGCGGCACGGAGTCCACTACTTCTTCGTCACCGACGAGGAGATGGACAAGCTGATCGCCAACGGTGAGCTGCTGGAGTGGGCGGAGTTCGCCGGCAACCGCTACGGCACGCCGCGTACGGCCGTGCTGGAGCGCCTGGAGGCGGGCGAGCCCGTCCTGCTGGAGATCGACCTCCAGGGGGCCCGGCAGGTCCGGGAGTCGATGGCTGACGCTCAGCTGGTGTTCCTGGCTCCTCCGTCCTGGGAGGAGCTCGTGCGCAGGCTCACGGGACGTGGCACCGAGCCGCCCGAGGTGATCGAGCGTCGCCTCGACGCGGCGAAGGTCGAACTGGCGGCCGAGCCGGAGTTCGACATGACCTTGGTCAACACCTCCGTCGAGGACGTGGCGCGCGAGCTGCTAGCCTTGATGGATGTCGTGTGATCGTGCCTGAGCGTTCAGGTGTGATCGTCCGCACTGATTCTTTCCCATCCATCGGAAGGTAGAGCGTGTCCTCTTCCATCTCCGCGCCCGAGGGCATCATCAACCCGCCGATCGACGAGCTCCTCGAGGCCACCGACTCGAAGTACAGCCTCGTGATCTACGCGGCCAAGCGTGCCCGCCAGATCAACGCGTACTACTCGCAGCTCGGCGAGGGCCTCCTCGAGTACGTCGGTCCGCTCGTCGACACCCACGTGCACGAGAAGCCGCTCTCGATCGCCCTGCGCGAGATCAACGCGGGTCTGCTGACGTCCGAGGCCGTCGAGGGCCCCGCGCAGTAGTACTTTCACATTGCAGTTGGCTTTTCCACAGGCCCGGCAGCGCGACTGTCGGGCCTGTGGTCTGCGGGGGGGCGGGGGTCGTCCCCCGCTGTGATGCAGCATGGACCCGTACGTTGCCGAGCCGGGGAGAGACGGTGGACAAGCCCAAGGTCGTGCTGGGGGTCAGCGGCGGCATCGCCGCCTACAAGGCCTGTGAGCTGCTGCGCAGGTTCACCGAGTCGGGGCACGACGTCCGCGTCGTCCCCACCGCCTCCGCGCTGCACTTCGTCGGCGCCGCCACCTGGTCCGCCCTCTCCGGCAACCCCGTCTCCACCGAGGTCTGGGACGACGTCCACGAGGTCCCGCACGTCCGTATCGGACAGCACGCCGACCTGGTCGTCGTCGCCCCCGCGACCGCGGACACACTGGCCAGGGCCGCTCACGGCCTGGCGGACGACCTGCTCACCAACACGCTCCTGACCGCCCGCTGCCCGGTCGTCTTCGCACCCGCGATGCACACCGAGATGTGGGAGCACCCGGCCACCCAGGAGAACGTGGCCACGCTGCGCCGCCGCGGCGCGGTCGTCATCGAACCCGCCGTCGGCCGTCTCACCGGTGTCGACACCGGCAAGGGCCGGCTCCCCGACCCCGCCGAGATCTTCGAGGTCTGCCGCCGCGTCCTCGCCCGGGGCGTGACGGAGCCCGACCTCGCCGGCCGGCACGTCGTCGTCAGCGCCGGCGGCACCCGCGAGCCGCTCGACCCCGTGCGCTTCCTCGGCAACCGCTCCTCCGGCAAGCAGGGCTACGCCCTCGCCCGCACCGCCGCCGCCCGCGGTGCCCGGGTCACCCTGATCGCCGCCAACACCGGCCTGCCCGACCCGGCGGGCGTCGACGTCGTCCAGGTGGGCACCGCCCTACAGCTGCGCGAGGCGGTGCTGAAGGCCGCGGCGGAGGCCGACGCGGTCGTCATGGCCGCCGCGGTCGCCGACTTCCGGCCGGAGACCTATGCGACCGGGAAGATCAAGAAGAAGGACGACCGCGACCCCGATCCCATCGTCCTCGTACGGAATCCGGACATTCTCGCGGAGATCTCCGCCGACCGCGCCCGGTCCGGCCAGCTCGTCGTCGGCTTCGCCGCCGAGACCGACGACGTCCTCGCCAACGGGCGGGCGAAGCTCGCGCGCAAGGGCTGCGACCTGCTGGTCGTCAACGAGGTGGGGGAACGCAAGACCTTCGGCTCCGAGGAGAACGAGGCGGTGGTGCTGGGCGCCGACGGCAGCGAGACGCCCGTACCCCACGGCCCGAAGGAACATCTGGCCGAAATCGTCTGGGACCTGGTGGCGGAGCGCCTCACGTGAATGTTTCATTCGCTTCTCGGTCCCCTCAAACCTCTGCCACACGGGCGTGGCGACCCTGGTCAAGGCGCCGGTCCATTGGGCAGAATGCCCGTGCCGCAGGTCACGGCCCTCCCGAGAGGCGAGACAGGGAGGCCCTTGGCCGAGTACGACCGATAAACTGTTCTCGGACGGAGCCGGGCGCAGCCCCCGAGCCCGTCCGCCCATGATCAGCCAGCAGCCGCTGCAACCCCAGGGAGCGTTGTGTCCCGTCGCCTGTTCACCTCGGAGTCCGTGACCGAGGGTCACCCCGACAAGATCGCTGACCAGATCAGCGACACCATTCTCGACGCGCTGCTCAAGGAGGACCCGACCTCCCGGGTCGCCGTCGAGACGCTGATCACCACCGGCCTGGTGCACGTGGCCGGCGAGGTCACCACCAAGACCTACGCGGACATCGCGACCCTCGTCCGTAACAAGATCCTCGAGATCGGTTACGACTCCTCCAAGAAGGGCTTCGACGGCGCCTCCTGCGGTGTCTCGGTGTCGATCGGCGCGCAGTCGCCGGACATCGCCCAGGGCGTCGACACGGCGTACGAGTCCCGGGTCGAGGGCGACGAGGACGAGCTGGACCGTCAGGGCGCCGGCGACCAGGGCCTGATGTTCGGGTACGCGTCCGACGAGACGCCCACCCTGATGCCGCTGCCGATCTTCCTGGCGCACCGGCTGGCCAAGCGCCTGTCCGAGGTCCGCAAGAACGGCACCATCCCCTACCTGCGCCCCGACGGCAAGACGCAGGTCACCATCGAGTACGACGGCGACAAGGCCGTCCGCCTCGACACAGTCGTCGTCTCCTCGCAGCACGCGAGCGACATCGACCTGGACTCCCTGCTCGCCCCCGACGTCCGCGAGTTCGTCGTGGAGCCGGAGCTGAAGGCGCTGCTGGACGAGGGCATCAAGCTCGACACGGAGAACTACCGTCTCCTGGTCAACCCGACCGGCCGCTTCGAGATCGGCGGCCCGATGGGCGACGCGGGTCTGACCGGCCGGAAGATCATCATCGACACGTACGGCGGCTTCGCCCGCCACGGCGGCGGCGCCTTCTCCGGCAAGGACCCGTCCAAGGTGGACCGCTCCGCCGCGTACGCGATGCGCTGGGTGGCGAAGAACGTCGTCGCCGCGGGTCTCGCCTCGCGCTGCGAGGTGCAGGTCGCGTACGCGATCGGCAAGGCCGAGCCGGTGGGTCTGTTCGTGGAGAC